>DASXBC010000212.1:0-2198 GCA_036406355.1 Solirubrobacterales bacterium
CGTCGGGGTTGACCGCGAACTGGATGTTGCAGCCGCCGGTGTCGACGCCGACCTCACGCAGGATCGCGATGCCGAGATCTCGCATTCGCTGATATTCACGGTCCGTGAGCGTCATCGCCGGCGCGACGGTTACCGAGTCGCCGGTGTGCACGCCCATCGGGTCGACATTCTCGATCGAGCAGACCACCACGACGTTGTCGTGGCCGTCCCGCATCAGCTCGAGTTCGAATTCCTTCCAGCCGTAGATCGATTCTTCGACCAGCACCTGGTTGATCGGGCTCGCGGCAAGGCCCTCGGAGACGACCTGGCGCAGCTCGGTCTCGGTCTCCCCCACGCCGCCGCCCTCGCCGCCCAGCGTGAAGGCGGGCCGAACGATCGCCGGCAGTTCGATCCGCCCGTCGGCCAGCGCCGTCTCGGCCTCGCCGACGTTCTCGACGATCAGCGACCAGGGAACCCGCAGGCCGGCCTTCTCCATCGTGTCGCGGAAGGCCTCGCGGTCCTCGGCGCGGCGGATCGCCTCATGGTCGGCGCCGATCAGCTCGACGCCGAAGCGCTCCAGGGTGCCGTCCTGGTGCAGCGCCATCGCCAGGTTCAGCGCCGTCTGTCCTCCGAGGGTCGGCAGCAGCGCGTCGGGGCGCTCCTTCTCGATGATCTTCGCCACCGGGCCGGGCAGCAGCGGCTCGACGTAGGTCGCGGTCGCGAACTCGGGGTCGGTCATGATCGTCGCCGGGTTGGAGTTGACGAGGACGACCTCGTAGCCGTCGGCGAGCAGGACCTTGCACGCCTGCACCCCGGAGTAGTCGAACTCGGCCGCCTGCCCGATCACGATCGGCCCCGAGCCGATCAGCAGGATCTTGCCGATGTCGTCGCGCCTAGGCATCGGCGTGCCCTCGCTGCGCCGCCTCGAGCGCCTCGGCCGGGGTCTCGTACCCGGTCACCCGGTGGGCGAGGCCATCGGGCCCGAATTCGTAGACCAGTGAGAGGTCCTGGCGCAGCGGCCGCCCCGTCTCCCTGACGATCCCGGCGATCCGGGTCAGGACGACGACGAGGTTCTCGCCCGCGGCATGGAACTGGGGGACCTCGTACTGCAGCGACTCGATCGTGGCGTCGAGCTCGCCGAAGAAGGCGAGGACCCCGTCGAGCCCGCGGTAGGTGGTGCCGCCGACGCCGGCCGTCGCGATCGGGTTGAACTCGACGCCCTCGTCATAGATCTGGTCGAGCATGCGCCCCGCGCCCGCCGCCCCCTCTTGGTCGAAGGCGTCCCAGAGTGCCTCGAGCTTCTCTGCATTGCTCCGCTCCTCGGTCACGCCGCAGCCAGCTCCAGGAAGCGGTCGAACAGGTAGCGGGCGTCGTGCGGGCCGGGCCCCGCCTCGGGGTGGTACTGGACGGTCGCCCCCGGGACGTCGCGCAGCACCAGGCCCTCGACCGTGCGGTCGTAGAGGTTCAGGTGCGAGAGCTCGGCTGCCCCGAAGTCGGTCTCCCAGCGCACCGGCTCGTCGGCGTCGATCGTCGCCTCGCCACCGGGCCCGCGGACGGCGAAGCCGTGGTTCTGCGAGGTGATGTCGATCCGTCCCGACTCGAGGTCCTTGACCGGATGGTTGGCGCCACGGTGCCCGAAGGGCAGCTTGAATGTCTCCAGCCCGACCGCCCGGCAGAGAAGCTGGTGGCCGAGGCAGATGCCGAAGACCGGACGCTTGCCGACCAGCCCGCGGACGTTTTCGACGACGTAGTCGAGGGCCGCCGGGTCGCCAGGCCCGTTGGCGAGGAAGACCAGGTCGGGGTCCTCTTGGAGGATTTCGTCGGCCGAGGCTGAGCACGGCAGCAGTGTCAACCGGCAATCGCGCTCGCGCAATTGCCGAATGATGCTGTGCTTGATCCCGGTATCGATCCCGACAACGTGCGGGCCGCTGCCCTCGAAGCGCAGCGGGTCTTCCGGCGTGACCTCGCGGGCCAGGTCGGCGCCGGCCATCGAGGGCTCGGCGTCGAGGCTGCCGCGGGCCTCCTCGGGGTCCAGCGAGGCCGGGAAGATCCCGCCCCGCATCGCGCCGGCGTCGCGGATTCGCCGCACCAGCGCCCGCGTGTCGATGCCGGTGATGGCCGGGACGCCGCAGTCGGCGAGCCAGTCGAGCCAGCCGCCTTCGGCAGTCGAGACGTCCTCCTCGTTGTGCGCGTCGCGCATGACGACGGCGCGGGCCTGC
>DASXBC010000213.1:0-2094 GCA_036406355.1 Solirubrobacterales bacterium
GGGCCTCGTCGAAGTAGATCTCTTCGTTGTCCGCGTCGCGTTCGCTGATCGCCATCCACAGCGGCCGCCCCACCGGCACCTTGACCATCATCTGGACCGTGTGGCTCTGGTGGGGTTCGACCTTGGCCGAGGGGCTGTGGACCCCGCCGAGCCCGTCGGCGCCGCTGCTGTTCACCTGCAGCACCCATTCCCCGTTCGGCGCTTCGGGGTCCATCACCCGTTCGAACGTCGTCCCCGTGAATTCGTCCCCGGTCCAGATCCAGCCGTTCGGCTTCGGTTTCGCTTCCGGGTCGAGGGTGATCTTCGGGTCCTCGAAGGACTGGTTGTAGAGCGAGACGATCTCGGCCGAGGCCGTTGTGGGCAGGGCCAGCGCGACCGCGATCACGACGATTCCTGCCCGAAGCCGAGGCACGCGGCGATTGAAGCACGGGGACGGCCGCCGCCCGACCTCAAAATTCGAAAAAGGTCGTCTAACCGGTGACGACGAAGGCGGGGTGGCCGACTGTGCCGGAGCCGTTGGTGCCGCGGATCGCCGTCGCCCCACCGGCGCCGACGAAGTCGAGGCGTCGCGCAGGGACCCTCAGAGCTCGTAGGCCTCGGCCAGCTCGGGGTCCTTCTCGGCCAGCATCGTCGCCAGGTCGACCATCACCTTGCACTGCTTCCAGGTTGCGTCGTCCTGCATCTTGCCGTCGATCATGTGGACGCCGGCGCCGTCGGGGATCGCCTCGAGCACCTTCTTCGCGAACCTGACCTCCTCCGCCGGCGGGCTGAAGACCTTCTTCGCGATCCCGATCTGCACCGGGTGCAGGGACCAGGCGCCGACGCAGCCGAGCAGGAAGGCGGCGCGGAACTGCGTTTCGCAGCCGGCGGTGTCCTTGATGTCGCCGAACGGGCCGTAGAAGGGAAGGATCCCCGCCGACGCGCAGGCGTCGACCATGCGGGCGATCGAGTAGTGCCACGGGTCCTGCTGGGCGCTGACCCGGTCGGCCTCCGGGTTCTCGGGGTCCTTCGGGTCCTCCATCGAGCGGTAGCCGGGATGGCCGCCGCCGACCCGCGTCGTCTTCATCCGCCGCGAGGCGGCGAGGTCGGCGGGACCGAAGCTCATCCCCTGCATCCGCGGGCTGGCGAACGCGATCTCCTCGACGTTGACGACGCCCTGCGCGGTCTCGAGGATCGCGTGGATCAGGATCGGGCGGTCGAGCCTGGCCTTCGCCTCGAGCTGGGCGAGGAGGCGGTCGACGTAGTGGATGTCCCAGGCGCCCTCGACCTTCGGCACCATCACGACCTCGAGCTGGTCGCCGATCTCGGTGACGAGGGTGGTCAGGTCGTCGAGCATCCACGGGCTTTCGAGCGAGTTGACCCGGGTCCAGAGCGAGGTCTTGCCGAAGTCGGACTCCTTCGCGGCCTTGACCAGGCCTTCGCGCGCGGCCTCCTTGCGGTCGACCGGGATCGCGTCCTCGAGGTTGCCGAGCAGGATGTCGGTCTGCTTGGCGATGTCGGACGCCTTGGCGACCATTTTCGGGTTCGAGAAGTCGAGGAAGTGGATCATCCGCGACGGCTTCACCGGGATCTCGGTCAGCGGCTCGGGGGCGCCGATCGCCAGCGGGTGGAAGAAGTCTCTGGGGTGTCTCAAGCTGCTCCTCGGGTAGATCGCTTTCAGTGAACGGAATCTATTGAAGGGAGTTGGGCGGTGGCCTTGCGCGTTTACCGCCTCGGCGCTCCCTAGATTGGGTCAGCGATGCAGGAGCCTGAGCGCGACACCACGCGGGATTGGGTCTTGCCCGATGACGCGCGACCGCCGCTGGTGAGCGAGCTGGTCGAGCGGATCGACGAGGCGCTGGCGACGGCCCGGGCCTCGGAGGCTGCGGTGATGACGGTCGGCGCCGCCGCGATCGACGCCGCCGAGCAGGCGAAGCGCGCGGCCGAGCTCGCCGAGCGGGCGAGCGCCGCGATGCTCGAGCGGCCCGCGCCGGCCTGATCGAAGCGGCGACCGAGTCCGACTTCGGCCAGACCTCGCTCTGGACCCGGGTCAACTCGCTGGAGAGCCCCTGGGTGCTGGACGACCTGACCACCCTCGTCACCGAGATCGGCGAC
>DASXBC010000214.1:0-3295 GCA_036406355.1 Solirubrobacterales bacterium
CTCGTCGGGACGGTCGAGAACGTGGCGAAGGCGAAGGCCGAGCTGATCGACGCGCTGCCGCCGGGCGGGATCGCGATCGTCCCGGAAGAGCCGCTGCTCGAGCCGTACCTGCGGGCGGACGTCGACGTCCGCCGCTTCGGCACGGTCGAGACGTTCGGCCGTTACCGGGTCGGGCGGCGCGAGATCTCGCTGGAGACGAGCTACCGCGCGCCCCACCAGCTGCAGAACACGCTCGCCGCGCTGACCGTATGCGATGCGCTCGGCCTCCCCCTGCCCGACGGAGGGCGGTTGGAGGTGGCGTTCAGCCCGCTGCGCGAGGAGGTGGTCGAGCTCGAGGGCGGGATCACCCTGATCAACGACTGCTACAACGCGAACCCGGCCTCGATGCGGGCGGCGCTCGCCCACCTCGCGGAGCTGGCCGGCGACCGCCGCCGCGTCGCGGTGCTCGGGGAGATGGCGGAGCTGGGCGCGGGGGCGGCAGGCTTCCACCGGGAGGTCGGAGAGGAGATCGCGCGGATGGGGGTCGAGGTGCTCGTAGCGGTCGGCCCGCTCGCGGCCGGTTACGTCTCGCCGGCGGTCGAGTCGCATGTCGTCTCCGACGCCGACGGGGCGGCCGGGGCGCTGGCCGGGGCGCTGCGTCCCGGCGACGTGGTGCTGATCAAGGGCTCGAGGGCGGTGGGACTCGAAGCGGTGGCGGCGAAACTACAGGGCTAGTGCGACGCCTCACAACAGTCTCGAAGCAACCAGCGTCATCGGGCGTCGCACTAGCCCTTGCGATCAGCCGCGAAGCGGCCTATCAGTGCGGCCTCCACCGAGGTCTTGCTCGAGTCAAACGGCGTGAGAGGCCGCACTGATGGCACACGTTCTCGTCGCGGCGCTCGTCGCCCTCATCATCTCCATCCTCGCCGGCCCGTTCTTCATCGACTTCCTGCGTGGGCGCTCCCTCGGGCAGACGATCCGCGAGGAGGGGCCCGAGCACCATTCCGTGAAGCAGGGGACGCCGACGATGGGCGGCGTCCTGGTCGTGATCGCGGCGGCGGTCGCGTTCTTCGCCACGAGCGTGCGCACGGTCCCGGCGCTGACGATCTTCGCGACGTTCCTCGCCTGCGGGGCGATCGGATTCCTCGACGACCTGATCAAGGTTCGGCATCGCCGCTCGCTGGGCCTCTCGGGAAGGCTCAAGATGCTCCTGCTGATCGCGATCTCGGTGGTCGTGTGTCTCGCCGCCGAGCACCAGAAGCTCCGCCACGCCGTGTTCATCCCGATCGTGGACAAGTGGGTGCCGCTCAGCTGGGGGTACTACGTGCTGATCGCGATCGTGATCGTGGGCGCGGCGAACGCCGTCAACCTCACCGACGGGCTCGACGGCCTCGCCGCCGGCACCTCGATCGTGGCGCTGTTCACCCTCACCGCGATCGCGGTCACGATCTACATCCGCCAGACCGAGGGCGGGCACCGGATCGCGAACCGGCTCGACGCCGCTTACATCGGGGCGGCGATCATCGGCGCCGCCGTCGGGTTCCTGTGGTTCAACGCCTTCCCGGCCGAGGTGTTCATGGGCGACACGGGGTCGATGGCCCTCGGCGGCGCGATCGGCGCGATGGCGATCTTCCTTCAGGTGCCGCTGCTCCTGCTGCTCATCGGCGGAGTGTTCGTGATCGAGGCGCTCTCGGTGATGCTGCAGGTGATCTCCTTCCGCTATTTCGGGAAGCGCATCTTCCTGATGGCGCCCATCCACCACCACTTCGAGATGAAGGCGTGGTCGGAGACGAAGATCATGGTGCGCTTCTGGATCGTCGCCGGGATCCTCTCCGCGGGCGGCTTCGCGCTCTTCTACAAGTACTACCCGTTCATCAGGCCCCAGTAAGGATGATTCAGTGAGGGTGCTCGTCTACGGCTTGGCGCGGTCGGGCGAGGCGGCCGGCGCAGCTCTCGAGGCGAGGGGGGACGCGGTGGTGAAGGTCGACCGGACGCTCGGGAACGAGGACGACCTTTCGCTGCTTGACGGAGTCGAGCTCCTGGTGAAGTCGCCGGGGGTCCCGGGCGAGCGGGCGCTCGTGTCCGAGGCGCGCCGGCGCGGGATCCCGGTCTGGTCGGAGGTCGAGCTCGGCTGGCGGCTGCTCGCGCCGGCCGGGACGCGCTTCGTCGGCGTGACCGGGACGAACGGCAAGTCCACAACCGCCGAGCTGATCGGCGCGATCTTCCGCGCCGCCGGCGAGGACGTGGTCGTCGCGGGGAACATCGGGACGCCGCTCACCTCCGTTTCGGCGGCCGGCTGGGTTGCGTGCGAGGTCTCGTCGTTCCAGCTCGAGGACGTGCACGAGGCCGCCTTCGACGTCGCCGTGCTGCTGAACCTCGAGCCGGATCATCTCGACCGGCACGGGACGTTCGAGGCGTACCGGGCGGCGAAGCTGCGGATCTTCGAGCGGGCGGGCGCCGCCGTCGTGCCGGGCGGCTCCGGGCTTCCGGGGATCGAATTCTCCGGCGACGACCCGCTGCCCGCCGAACCGCTGATCCGCGGCGCGCACAACCGGGAGAACGCGGCGGCAGCGACCGCGGCGGCGCGGGCGGCCGGGATCGGCGACGATGCGATCGCCGAGGCGCTGCTGGCCTTCCCGGGGATTCCGCATCGTCTCGAGCCGGTGGGGAAGGTCGGAGGGGTGCGGTTCGTGAACGACTCGAAGGCGACGAACGTCGCCGCCGCGCTGCGCGCGCTCGACGCGTACGCGGCCGAGCCGGTCCACCTGATCCTCGGCGGCTCGCCGAAGGGGGAGAGCTTCGCACCGCTCGCCGCGGCGATCGGCCCGAACGTCATCTCCGTGCATCTCGTCGGGGAGGCGGCACCCGAGCTCGAAGCGGCGCTCGGCGCCGCAGGGGCGCACGACGACGGGACCCTCGAGGCCGCCGTCTCGCACGCCGCTACGGAAGCGAGGCCCGGCTCGGTCGTCCTGCTCAGCCCTGCCTGCGCGAGCTACGACCAGTACGACAACTTCGAGCGCAGAGGCGAGCACTTCAAGCGGCTCGTCGCCGCGCTCGCGGCGGCCTGACCTAGCTGCTGCCGGCCGCGAGGCGCTGCCAGGCCTCGAGCAGCCGCGTCGACTGCTCCGACCCGGGCGGGATCAGCTCGCTCGCGCGGGTGAACTCGGCCCTCGCCGAGGAATCCGCGCCCATCGCCGCGAAGGCCTCCGCGAGCGCCCAGTGTGCGCGGCCGCGGATGGATTCGTCCTCCAGGTCGTCGAGGAGCCGTATCGCCTCGTTCGCGTGATCGATCCCGGCCGCCGGGTCTCCGCTGCGG
>DASXBC010000215.1:0-1985 GCA_036406355.1 Solirubrobacterales bacterium
GCTGATGCAGATGGCGAACGCGAACGTCAACCCCTGGACGGAGGCGAAACTCGACCCGAAGAACCCGAGCCGGGGGCCTCTGCTGATCATCGACGGCGAGAAGGACCATACGGTCCCCTGGGCGATCGCGAACGCCTCTTACAAGCGCCAGAGCCGCAATCAGTCGCCGACTGAGATCTTCCAGGTCCCCAACCGCGGCCACGCCCTGACGATCGACAGCGGCTGGCGCGAGGTCGCCGGAACCGCCCTCGACTTCGTCAAGCGCTTCGCCTAGCTGCGGAAAACCCGCAGCAAGGGAGCATGGAATCACGGATGTAGGGAATGGGGGGTTGACGGAGTATCTGGTTCGCATGTCCACCCCAATCGTCATCCTGATCGGCCTGATCGCAGCGCTCAACCTGCGCGTGATCGCGTCGGCCGTCCTCGTTACCGCCGGGTTCGGCCGCAGCTAGCTTCCGTTTCGCCAGAGCTCGGTGAGCGGGCCCCGCTGCCCACCCACCGGGTCCGCGCCGGGCAGGGGCACCGCCTGGATGTTCGCGACCGCCTCGTCGTGCTCGGCGGGATCGCCGCGGCGGATGTCCCAGGGCATCCCGTTGGGGTAGGCGCCGATCACCAGCAGATCGGGGCTCGATCCCTGATTGCAATGCCCCGTCCCGGCCGGCAGCACCAGCACGTCACCAGGCCCGATCTCGAACCTCTTCCCGCTCGGCCCACCCAGCATCACCGTGGCGGTCCCGCCGACGATGCCGAGCGCCTCGTGGCTGATCGAGTGGAAGTGGTGGAAGGAGAAGATCCCATCCCGCCACTCCGGCAGCCAGCCATTGGAGCCGAGCAGCTCCTCACACTCGTCGGCGTCGCGGGCGGCGTCGACGCCGTGGTAGATCAGGACCGGGAACGGCGAGTTGGGTATCCCGCCGTCGTCCTCGAAGCTGTGTTTCTCCGGATCTACGCCTGACCCGCCGCGATCAGCACCTGGTTCTGGAAGTTGATCCGGCCATCGCTCTCTGCGTGCTCGCGGGCGGCGTCCGCGATCGCATCCCAGGTTTCCCCCTGCACGTCCTCGGGGTGCGGCGAGATCATCGCCACGATCGGGGCCGCGATCGCCTTCGTGTACATCACGTACTCCTCGGCCGACTGGAACGGGAAGGTGAGCTCGAGTTCCTGGACCTCCACGTCGGAGAAGCCGCCGCCCTCGAGCAGGCCGCCGATCGCCTCGGGTGTCGGCCGCGAGAGCGGGCCCGGAGTTCCGGGCGGAGGCGGCGCAATGTCGAGCTTCGACATCGCCGCCTTCATGGCGACCGCCAGGAAGGGGACGCGCTCCGGCGGGCCCCAGGAGCTGATCGCGAACCGGCTGCCCGGCTTCAGGAAGCCTCGGACCTTGGCCGCTGCGCCCTCGCCGTCGGGGTCGAAGATGATGCCCCAGCGCGAAACGGCGGCGTCGAAGCTTTCGGCCGGGAAGTCCAGGGAGTTCGCGTCCGACTGCATGAACTCGATGTTCTCCGCGCCGTTGGCGGCCGCCCGTTGCCGGCCGAAGTTGATCATCTCGCTGGAGATGTCGGTGGCGACAACGGTTCCCTCTGCTCCGACCTTGCGCGCCGCGGTCAGCGACGGTTCGCCGTAGCCGCAGGCGACGTCCAGCACCCGGTCGCCCTCCTTGATGCCCGCGGTCTCGACGAGCCGGTCGGCGACAGGGCCGGCGTATTCGTCCATGTAGCCCGAATACTGGTTCCACCCACCGGCGGCGCCGTTCCACTGGTCGCGCTGCTTGTCGCGGAACTCGCCCGCGTCGATCGACTTGGCTTCCATTGCTTCTCCCCTCTAGGTAGCTGGTGCCCACCGACACTATCCGGAATTAGCCGCTTTTCACACGAGCTTTACTCGCTGAGGGGAGGGTGCCCCCATGGTTCGGCCCACGGAGGTCGCGTGCCAATGAACGGACGACCGATCTGGGGCGTGAGCGCATGGGGCGGGTTCATCTGCCTCCT
>DASXBC010000216.1:0-1559 GCA_036406355.1 Solirubrobacterales bacterium
CGAAGACGGTGAACGGGAGGAACTGGCAGAGGGCCAGCGCGCCGACGGCGACCGGCGAATGCGTCAGGTCCAGGACGAGCCAGGCCATGGCGATGTTCTGCATCCAGGTGCCGGTCACCGACACGATCTGGCCGGCGAAGAACAGCCGGTAGTTGCGGTACTTGAGGCTGGCGAACGTCCGGCGGTTGAGACCCGCGAGGGCTGCAGTCACCGCTCGTCTCCGAGCAGTGCCGCCAGCGGCTCGACGGCTCCGTCGATCGCCGCCAGCTGCTCGGGCTCGAGCCTCCTCAGCCGGGCGGCAAGCCAGGCGGTCCGCCGCGAGCGCACCTGGCGGAGCACGTTCTGCGCCTTCTCGGTCACCTCGAGCCCGACGCGTCGCCTGTCACCTCGAGCTCCACGTGTCCGCTCGACCAGTCCTGCACGCTCGAGGCGCCGGACGTGGCCGGACATGCCCGCCGGCGAGATGCCTTCGCGCGCAGCGAGCTCCCGCACGCCGATCCCCGGCGACTCGCGAATCGCGACGAGGAGCGAGACCTGGCCGCCGGTGACCCCGAGGGGATGCGCTTCCCGCCGGAGCTGGCGGTTGAGCTGCACGAGCACGGGGCGGAGGCTGTTGGCGACCGCGAGCGGGTCTCGTGTCCGCGAAGCTGGATGCATATCGTTAACTACGTTAACAAAACTTCCCCCTTGGCCGGAGGCCCCGCCGCGCTTAGGCTTCGCCGATGATGCCCGAGCGACGGCAGAAGAGTCTCCTGCTCATCCTGGCCCGCGAGTTCGCGGCCAACATGGCCATGCCCGTCTACATCGCCGATGCCAACGGTCGCCTCGTCTACTTCAACGAGGCGGCTGAGGAGATCGCGGGCGGCTCGTTTGCCGAGACCGGAGAGATACCGATCGACGAGTGGGCGTACCGTCTGCAGCCCGAGTCGCTTGAAGGCACGGCGCTGGCCCGTGAGGAGATGCCCGGCGGGATCGCTTTCTCCGAACGCCGGTCGGCGCACGGCAGAATGCGGATCACCGGTCTCGACGGCAGACGGCGCATCATCGAGGCGACCGTTTTCCCCCTGTTCGGGGTCAGCGAGGACTTCAGCGGCATCATGGGGATCTTCTGGGAGCCTCACTAGGAGTCCCTTGCGGGCGCGCATCTGGGGTTGCCGCGGGTCGCTTGCGACGCCGGGGCGGGAGACACTTCGCTACGGGGGTAACACCTCGTGCGTTCAGATCGAGCTGAACGACGGGAGCTGCGTCATCCTCGACGCGGGAACGGGGATTCGCGGCCTCGGCCTCGAGTTGGTCGCGGACCATTCGCCGATTCCGCCGATCCACATCTGCCTGACGCATCTGCATCTCGACCACATCGAGGGCCTCGGCTTCTTCGCGCCGATCTGGCAGCAGGGGGCCGAGGTTCACGTCTGGGGGCCGCCCTCGGCGACGCGAACGCTCGAGGAGAGGATCGCCCGCTATCTCTCGGCGCCGCTCTTTCCCGTCGAGCTGGTCGAGATCCCTGCGCGCCTCGTCTTCCACGACGCCCCGACCGATACCTGGGAGATCGGCGGAGC
>DASXBC010000217.1:0-10012 GCA_036406355.1 Solirubrobacterales bacterium
CAATCCCTCGACCTTCTCGAGGCCGATGTCGCCGCCGCCGATCACCAGGCAGCGCCTTCCCTTCAGCTTCAGGCAGGCGATGTAGAACGGTGTTTCGAGCATGTCCCGCACGCAGGATTGGTCGCAGATCCCCTTGCGGAGCTGGCAGACGCAGTCCTTGCCGGCGTAGGCCTGAGCGGGCATGAGAACAAAATAGCGCCGTCTCCTCAGCCGCCCCCGGAGGCGAAGCGGAGGAGGCGGCGTATTTCGGCTCCCGCGTCCGGGGGCGCCGCTCCTAGATCGCGTTGAGTGTCAGGCGGAGACCCTCCTCGAGGCCGGTCTCGGCCCGCCAGCCCAGCTCGCGCTCGGCGCGGCCGGGGTCGAGCGCGATCCGCTGCACCTCGCCCGTCCGCGGCGGGGCGAGTTCGGGCGCGAAGTCATCGCGGCCGGCGAGCTCGCCCAGTCGCGCGGCGAGCTCGAGGACGTCGGTCTCGATCCCGGTGCCGATGTTGATCGCCCCGCTCGCGTGCGACTCGGCGGCTGCCAGCGCGGCCGCGACCACGTCGCCCACATATATGTAGTCGCGGGTCTGGGTGCCGTCGCCGTAGACGGTCGGCCGCCCGCCGGCCTCGAGCCGGCCGCAGAAGATCGCGATGACGCCCGCCTCACCGAGGGGGTCCTGGCGGGGGCCGTAGACGTTGCCGAGCCGCAGGCTCACCCCGGGCTGCCCGTAGAGCCGCTCGTAGAGCGAGAGGTAGCCCTCGGCGGCGAACTTGCTCTGCCCGTAGGCCGACATCGGCGCGATCGGCGCGCTCTCGTCGAGCGGCAGGTCCTGGCCCTCGCCCTCGCCGTAGATCGCGCCCCCGGTCGAGATGAAGACCACCCGCGGCGAGCCGACGGCGCGTGCCGCCTCGAGCACCAGCGCCGTGCCGCCGACGTTGATCGACGCGTCGAACGCGGGGTCCTCGACCGACTTGCGGACGTCGATCTGCGCCGCGAGGTGGAAGACCGCCTCCGGCCGCGCCTGGCGCGCGAGGTCGAGCAGCGCCTCCCCGTCGCGGACGTCGGCCTCGGCCAGTCTCGCGCCGGCTGCCAGCGCCTGCTCGAGGTTCTCGCGACGGCCGCTCGAGAGGTCGTCGACGATCGTCACCTCGTCGCCGCGCGCGACCAGCGCGTCGACCAGGTTCGACCCGATGAATCCCGCTCCACCTGTGACCAGGCACCTCATCCGAGCGCCGATCCTAGGGCGCTTCGCGGCCCGGTGCCGGGAGGGGACGCTGGAGGCCCCTGCTACCCTCGCCGCCCGATGCGTCTGATCGTCACAGAGAAGAACAACAGCGCCAAGAAGATCGCCGAGATCCTCGGCCGCGGCGAGGCTTCGGAGGACAAAACCTTCAAAGTCCCGTACTACACCTGGTCCGATGAGCAGGGCGAGCACCGATCGATCGGTCTGAAGGGGCACGTCGTCGGCCCGTCCTTCCCGGAGGGCTACTCGAACTGGCAGAAGACGGACCTGCACGACCTGATCGACGCCAAGCTGATCAGGGAGCCGACCGACAAAAACGTCGTCAAAGCGATCAAGAAGGTCGCGAAGGAAGCCGACGAGCTCGTGATCGCGACCGACTTCGACCGCGAGGGCGAGCTGATCGGCCTCGAGGCGCTCGATGAGATGCTCGAGGCCAACCCCGCGCTCGGCTCGCGCGAGGAGTCCGAGGCGGGGACGCTGAACATTCCCCGCGCCCGCTACTCGGCGCTGACCAAGGAAGAGATAGAGCGGGCCTTCGACGAGCTCGACGAGCTCTCCTACCCGCTGGCCAACGCCGGCGCCGCCCGCCAGGACATCGACCTGCTCTGGGGCGCGACGCTGACCCGCGCCGTCTCGCTCAGCACCCGCCGCTTCGGCTCGAACTTCCTCTCGGTCGGCCGCGTCCAGAGCCCGACCCTGGGGCTGATCGTCGAGCGCGAGCTCGAGCGCCGGGCCCACGTCGCGAAACCGTTCTGGGAGCTCTTCGCCAACTTCCAGCACCCCGACGGCAGCTTCGAGACCCACCACACGACCGACAAATTCTGGGATCGGAAGGAGGCCGACGCGGCGCTCGCCGGGACGAGCAGCCCCGGCATGGTGAAATCGGTCACGGCGCGGAAAAACACCCGCAAACCGCCGACGCCGTACAACACGACCGCGTTCACGACCGACGCCTCGAGCCGCCTCGGCATCACTCCCGCCAGCGCGATGCGGATCGCCGAGGACCTCTACATGGACGGGTTCATCTCCTACCCGCGGACCGACAACACCGTCTATCCGCAGTCGTTGCCGCTGCGCGAGCTGATCGGCTCGCTGGTCCGGATCAAGGAGTTCTCGGCCGCGGCTGGCCTGCTCGAGCAGGACCAGCTGACGCCGACCCGCGGCAAAAAAGAGACCACCGATCACCCGCCGATCTACCCGACCCAGGCGATCCACCCCGGCGCCCTCGAGGGCCCGAAGCGGCGCGTCTACGAGCTCGTCGTCCGCCGCTTCCTCGCCACATTCAGCCCGCCGATGGTCACCGAGTCGACGCGGGCCGACATCGAGGCGGGGTCGGAGACCTACTTCGTCCGCGGCTCGGTCGTCGTCGACCCCGGCTACGCCGGCGTCTACACCTACGCCCGCTCCGCCGACGAGGAGATCCCCAAACTCGAGGAGGGCCAGCAGCTCGAGATCGACGGCGAGCCCTGGATCATCGACAAGGAGACTCAGCCGCCATCGCGGATCTCGCAGGGCAAACTGATCGAGATGATGGAGGAGCGGGGCCTCGGGACCAAAGCGACCCGCGCCGACATCATCCAGAAGCTCTACGACCGCGGCTACGTCTACGGCAACCCGCCGATCCCCTCCGAGACGGGGATCGCGATGTTCGAGGCATTCAAGAAATACGTCCCGGAGATGGCGACCCCCGAAATGACCGCCCAGCTCGAGGCGGAGATGGACCGGATCGCGGCCGGTGACATGACCAAGCGAGAGGTCGTCGGCGAGAGCCGCGAGCTCCTGCACCGCACCTGGTCGGAGATCGACGAGAGCCGCGAGGACCTGGCGAAGGTCGTCTGGGCGGGCATGGACCAGGACCGCATCCTCGGCCCCTGCAAGGTCTGCGAAGAGGCCGGCCGCACCAAGGAGGACGGCTCGCCGAACATGCTGCGGATCATCCGCGCGAAAAAATCGGGCAAACGGTTCGTCGGCTGCACCGGCTGGACGGCCGACGACCCGGACTCCTGCGACCAGACCTTCCCGCTGCCGCAGCGCGGCGACGTGTTCCGGCTCGAGGAACGCTGCACGGTCTGCGACCAGACGCCGCGGCTGAAAGTCGTCCCCTTCAGGGGCCGTCCCTGGAACCTTTGCCTCAACGACGACTGCGAGTCGATGCAGGAGATGAAGCGGCGGCGTGCCGAGCGCGAAGCGGCGAAAGCGGCCAAGGAGGCGATGGACAAGGAGCCGCCGCCGGACGGCAGCGAGGACAAAGCGGCGACCGCCACCCGAAAGCGGAAAAGAGCAAGAGCGACCGCCAAATGACGTGATCCAGGCGTCGCCAGGCCAGGACGCAGGGCGCCCGAATAGCAGCGCCATTCGGGCAACCGAGGATGCCGCATGGCGGCGATCTGGAGTCGTCATTTGATGTTCATCACGCTCGAGGGGATCGACGGGTCTGGCAAGAGCACCCAGGCGCGGCTGCTCGTCGAGGCGCTGGGAAAGGAGACGGTCTCGATCCGCGAGCCGGGGGGGACCGAGGCCGCCGAGCGGATCCGGGAGCTGCTCGGCGATCCGGCGATCGAGCTCGATCCGCTGGCCGAGCTGCTGCTGTTCCTCGCCGCCCGCGCCGACCTGACGGCGCGGGTGATCCGCCCCGCCCTCGAGGCCGGCCGCGATGTCGTCTGCGACCGCTTCGCCGACTCGAGCATCGCCTACCAGGGCGCGGCCCGCGGGCTCGGAGTCGGCGAGGTGATCTCGCTCACCGATTCCGCCAGCGAGGGTCTGTGGCCCGACCTGACATTGCTGCTCAGGGTCGACCCGGAGACCGGGCTCGGTCGGGCCGAGGGCGAGGACCGCTTCGAGTCCGAGGGCCTGGAGCTGCAGCGGGAAGTCGCCGAGGCCTACGAGGAGATCGCCACGATCGCCTCCGACCGAGTCGTCGCGATCGACGGCTCCGGCACGGTCGAGGAGGTGCACGGGCGGGTGATGGAGGTCGTCGGTGAGCGCCGGGGCGCTGGCTGACGCCACCGAGCACCAGGCCCGGGCGCGGCTGATGCTGAGCGCGGCGCTCTCCGCCGGGCCCGCCCACGCCTACCTCTTCAGCGGCCCCCCCGGCGCCGGCAAGCGGGCCGCCGCGCGGGCGTTCGCGGCCGAGATCCTCGCCGCCTCCGCACCCGACCCCGAGGACGCGCGCCGCCGAGCCCTGCTCGATCCCTCGCCGCATCCCGACCTCGTCTGGCTTGCGCCGAGCGGCGCCCAGCACATGGTCGAGGAGGTCCGCGAGCGGGTGATCCGCGCCTCGGCCTACCGACCGTTCGAGGGTGGCAGCCGGGTCTTCGTCCTCGAGGCGGCCGAGGCGATGCGCGACGAGAGCCAGAACGCGCTGCTGAAGACGCTCGAGGAGCCGCCCGACTTCGTCCACCTGATACTGCTCAGCTCGGAGCCCGCGAGCCTGCTCGAGACGGTCGTCTCGCGCTGCCAGACGGTCGAGTTCGCGCCTCTACCTGCCGAGGCGGTCGAGGCCGAGCTGGCCGCGGCCGGCGAGCCGGCGGAGGTGGCCGCGGCGGCGCGGCTCGCCGCCGGCGACCTCGATCTCGCCCGGTCGCTGCTCGAGCCCGAGGGCCGCGAGCTGCGGGCCGAGGCCGAGCGCTGCGCCCTGGCGGCGCTCGAGGCCGAGAGCGCATCGGCGCCGTGGAGGCGGCTGCTGAAGATCGCCGAAGAGGCGGGCGAAGGGATCGAGGAGTCGACGCGCGCGGCGCTCGAGGAGGAGAGGGAGGCCGGCGTCAGGCGATCGGCCCGCGAGATCGGCGACGAGGCGAAGCGGGCCGGACGCCGCCGCCGCACCGAGATCCTCGACCTCGGATTGGCGCTGCTCGCGACCTGGTTCCGGGACCTTGCCGCGACCGCCGCCGGAGCCGCTGACCTCGCCCACAACCGCGACCGGGTCGAGCGCCTCGCCGAGCAGGCGGACGGCCTCGACCCGGCCCGGGCGCGGAGGGCCGCCGAGCTGGTTCAGGACACGCGGCGCCGGCTCGATCTCAACGTCTCGGAGGAGCTTGCGCTCGAGGCTCTTCTGTACGGTCTCGAGCAGACCCTCCGTTCCCCGTAGTGGCCTGCTCGCGCGCCTTTTCGATCGCCCGCTCCTGGGCGAGGCGGGTGATCTGCGCCGCCTGTCGGGACATGATCACGCTGAAGTTGAGCGCCAGGCCGAGCAGCAGCAGCAGGACGATCGAGAACAGGGCGACGTTCGTGTCCCGGACCCCCATCAGGTCGGCGGCGAACGTCAGCAGCCCCGGGAAGGCGGCGCCGAGGAGCATCGCCATCCCGGCGACGAACCAGACGATGCTGTAGCGCTCCTGCAGTTTGTCGCGGCGGATCAGCTCGAGGATCATCGCCATGAAGGCGATCGCGATGATCGCGGCGATGATCCGCGTCTGCGCGGTGAGGTGGACGGCCGGCTTCTCCGAAGCGGCGGCCAGCAGCCCGATGGCCGCGCTCACCGCTCCGCCTCCACGCGCTTTGGCCGGAACTGGCCGACCAGCAGCACGATCAGACCCTTGAAGATGAAGAAAGCCGAGCGCAGCGGAGTCAGGAACGAGGTGCCCCCGACGCGCTCGAGCATCCGCACCGGCACCTCCTCGACCCGCAGGCCCTCGCGGACTGCCAGCTGCAGCGACTCGATCTCGGCGAAGTCCGGCGAGTAGTTCTCGCTGAACAGCTCCATCACCCGGCGGTTCGCCGCCCGCATCCCGCTGGTCGTGTCGGTGAACCGCTGGCGGGTCGCGAGGGTGAGGAAGAAGCGGAAGACGCTGGTCCCGATGCGCCGCGAGATCGTCGGCCGGTAATCGTCGCTCTCAGCCTGGCCGGGGTCGCGGTAGCGGGAGCCGATCACGAGGTCGGCGCGGTCGGCGCGCACCTCGTCGAGCAGCCGCGCTACCTCGGGCGGCGGGTGCTGGCCGTCGGCGTCAAGATGGGCGCAGAGGTCGTAGCCCTCCCGCAGCGCGTAGAGGTAGCCGGTCTGGAGTGCCGCGCCGAGACCCTGGTTGAAGGGCAGCGACGCCACCACCGCGCCGGCCTCGCGGGCGGCTCTCGCGGTGCCGTCGGCAGAGCCGTCGTCGACGACGAGGACGTCGGCGTCCGGGATTCGCTCGCGGACGCCGGCGATCACCTCGCCGACGGTGCCCTCCTCGTTCCAGGCGGGGATGAAAACCAGGGCCCTCAACACAACGCCTCGTGCTTCGCTCGCTCCGCACTCATCAAGCCCGATTCTCCCATGCAGGTGGGGCGGCATTGTGTTAGTAAGCCTTCATGAAGGGAATCGGGATGCGCCTCTGGCTGGGGGGCACGTTCGCCGCGGTGAGCCTGATCACGGCCGGCGCCGTCTACCTGCTGGGGGACCAGCCGAAGGCGGTCGTGGTCGCGGTCGCCGTCGGCACCCTCGCCGGGTTCCTGATCGCGGTCGGCATCTCGCACCGGATCTCGCGCCTCTCGAACGCCGCGGGCGAGATGGCGGCGGGCACCTTCGACGTGCCGCTCGACGTCGGCGGCCGCGACGAGATCGGCGACCTCGCCCGTGCCCTGGAGTCGATGCGCGACTCCCTCAAAGAGAGCTTCGGGGTCCTCACCGCCGATCGCAACAAGCTGCAGGCGATCTTCGACGGGTTGACCGATGTCGTCATCGTCGTCGATCAGGACGGGGCGCTGCGGTTCTCGAACAGCGCATCGGAGAGCCTGCTCGAGTCCAACGGGCTGCTTCCGGACGCGATGCTGCCCCACGTCGGCCGGGCGGTCGAGCTCGGGTTCGCCGCCCACCCGGCGCTGCGGATCGGCGACCGCGCCTACGCGATGACCGCCCGCGCCCTGCCCGACGAGCGGGCGGTCCTGATCGTCGCCCGCGACCGCACCGACGAGATGCGCCGCGAGCTCGCCGAAGCCGATTTCATCTCCAACGCGGCACACGAGCTGCGCAACCCGCTGGCCGGGATCTCGAGCGCGATCGAGGTCCTCCAGGAGGGCGCCAAGGACGACCCCAAAGCCCTCGACCATTTCCTCGGCCACCTCGCCGAGGACACCGAGCGGATGAACCGCCTGACCCGCTCGTTGCTGACCCTCGCCCGGGTCGAGTCGGTCGGAGCGGGGGAAACCGAGATCGTCGACGTCCCGGCCGCGATCCGCGACGTCGTCGAGGCGGTCGAGCCGCCGCGCCACGTCGAGCTGGTCGTCGAGATCGAGCCCGATCTCGCCGCCGAGGGGGACCCGACGCTGCTGCGCCAGGTGATGATCGGGCTGCTGACGAACGCATTCAAGAACACGCCACCCCCGGGGACCGTTACCGTTCGCGGCCGCCGTGACGGGGAGAGGGGAGTGGAACTGGCGGTGATCGACACGGGTAGCGGGATTCCGGAGGAGGAGATCGAGCGCGTGTTCGAGCGCTTCTATCGTCGCTCCGAGACTCGAAAGCAGGAGGGGTTCGGCCTCGGCCTGGCGATCGCGCGGCGGATGGTCGACGTGATGGGCGGCGAGATCGGCGCCAGCTCGGTCGAGGGGCAGGGGAGCACCTTCTGGGTCAGGCTCCCACTGGCCCAGCCGAGCCCGACGCCGGTGGCATGAGGAGATGAGATGAGCAGCGGCCACATACTGATCGCCGACGATGAGCCGTCTGTCCGCGACTCGGTCGGCTACGCGCTCGCGCAGGAGGGCTTCGAGGTCACCCCGGCGGCCGACGGCGACGAGGCGGTCGCCAAGCTCGGGGACGGCATCCCCTACGACCTGCTGATCCTCGACATCATGATGCCCGGGCCGAGCGGCCTCGACATCTGCCGCGACGTCCGCTCGCGCAGCGCCGTGCCGATCATCGTCCTCACCGCCAAGGACGCCGAGGTCGACAAGGTGGTCGGGCTCGAGGTCGGGGCCGACGACTACGTGACCAAGCCGTTTTCGGTCCGCGAGTTGCTGGGGCGGGTTCGCGCCCAGCTCCGCCGGCGCGAGCTCGACCGGGCGCCGCTGCCGCAGGCGGCGCGGATCGAATCCGGACCGGTCGCGATCGACCTCGTTCGCCACGTGGCGATGGTCCGCGACCTCCCGGTGAACCTGACCCGCTCCGAGTTCCAGCTGCTGCGACTGCTGGTCGCCCACCCCGGCGAGGTGTTCGCCCGGCGCCAGATCATGGAGGAGCTCTGGCAGACCGAGTTCGACGGCGACGAGCGGGCCTGCGACGTTCACATCTCGAACCTGCGCCAGAAGGTCGAGCGCGACCCCCAGAACCCCGAGCTGGTCGTCACCGTGCGGGGGGTCGGCTACAAATTCGCCAGCCCCTAGGCCCGGGGTTCAGGCGTACCGGTATGTTTAGTATCTGTTGGGCTCGGGCCCGCTGCCGTGCCTAAGTTTTCCCCATGGCCAAGCCGATTGGGAGCGAATCGGCCGCGTTCTTAGACAGCTTTTGCCCGGGTGTTTCTTGACAATGGAGTCCCGCTGTGTTCTCATCACCGGCGTCTTTGGGTTGGCGACCTCCGGGAAGTCAGCCCGAGGCAGGGTACCCAGTCAGGCCGAATTTCAAGGCCGACGGTGACGGAGTTTCCCACCGGCACCGAGCATGATCCGCTGGGGTCGCTTTCCCACGACACCGGCAAGAAGCAGGCGGACACACCCCGGGCTGGCCAACCTCACCGGTTGGCCCGGGAGTGACCGCTACCCCTGCGCGCCTCAATCCCTGGGTGCCCGGCCGTCGCCGTTGGCAACCTCGGCCGCGGCCTCGGCGCCGATGAAGGGGGAGAGCGCGACGTAGGTGGCGAGCGGTGCGATCTCCGGCATCGCTTCCGGCCCTCTGCTGACGATCACCTGGTAGAAGAGGCCCCAGACGGCGCCGATGATCGCGTCGGCGACGAACAGCTCGACCTCCGGGTCGAGCATGAAGCCGGGCTTCATCAGGATCCGCATCTGCTCGAGCGAGCGGTCGCGCTGGGCCAGCGCCTTCGGCCCGGCGGCGGCGGTCTCGACCGCGGCCAGGCGCGCGAAGTCGGGCTCGGTTGCGCTGAAGAAGCAGAGCGCGCCGAGGCCGGCCCGCAGCGCGTGCGGCCAATCGGGCGAGCGCCGCGCTGACGGCAGGATCACCGCCATCGCCTGCGCTGCGGCGGAATCGAGCGTCGCCAGCAGCGCCGCTTCCTTGTCCTCGAAGTTCGCGTAGAAGGTCGCCTGCGACATCTGGGCCCGGGCGGCGATCTCGGCGATCGTCACCGCCGGGTAGCCGCGCTCGCCGGCGACGGCGGCGAAGGCGCGGATGATCCGCTCCGGCTGGCTGTAGGCGGCGAACGCGGGGGGGTAGCTCTGGATTTCACGCGGATGGCGGCCGGTGAGGCGGAGCGGCACCGGCGGGCGCTCGTAGCTGATCGCCCAGTCCATCAGGTGGTCGGCGAGGTCCGGCAGCTTGCCCTCTTCGCCCCGCCGCAGGTGGACCTGGAGGATGAACTGGGCGCCGCCGAGCAGCGCCCTGACCATCTCCGGCGGCAGTTCCTCGCGGCCGGTGATCTCGGCCAGCGCCGGTCCGACGACGTCACCGAAGCGGGTCATCGACCTTTCCAGCGCTTCGTGCCCCGGCGGACCGAGATCGTAGAGGTGGTTGAAGCAGAGGTCGGCGGCGGCCGGTTGCGCGACGACGGATTCGAACATCGCCCGCAGGCCGCGGCGGGCCCGCTCCTCGAGCGTCCCCTTGCCCTCGAGCTCGGCGCTGACGATCGCCATCGCCAGGTCGTGGAGTGCGTCGAAGGTCGCGAGGAAGCAGTCCTCCTTGTCGCGGAACAGGTCGTAGAAGGA
>DASXBC010000218.1:0-1791 GCA_036406355.1 Solirubrobacterales bacterium
TCGCCGGCGCCGCCGGAGTGAGGTTCGACGAAATCCAGCTGGAAGGCTCGGGGGAAGCGTCGGCCCCCGCGCCGGCCCCCGCGGCAGCGGCCCCGGTCGAATCGTCTCCGGCCGGAGTTCCCGCCTCTTCGACAGTTCCGCCGACGGAGGCGGCGGCCTCGCTGCTGCCGCTCGGCGCAACGATCGGCCCGGCGGGACTGGGCGTGATGCCCTACCACCTCACCTTCAGCGGCAACTTCTTCCAGATCGCCGACTTCATCAAGGGCATCGACTCACTGGTCGACACGGGGAATTCGAACGTCAGCGTAGACGGACAACTGGTAACCCTTAGCGGCTTCGCCCTCAACACCGAAGAAGACGAAGGGGACGGCGGACAGAGGCCGTCCAACTACCTCAAAGCGACCTTCGCGGTGACCACCTACGTCACCCCTCCGACCCAGGGAATCACGGCCGGCGCCACGCCCGCCGCTCCCGCTCCGATCTCGACGCCCGCCGGCGCCAGCTCGGCGGCGACCGAAGCCGCCTCGACCGAATCGCCCGCCTCCCAAACGGTGTCAGCACGATGAACATGCTCAAGAAAGGGCCCGAGTTGAAAGTCCCGGACCTCAAGGTCCCGGACTTCGCGCTCGACGTCTACTACGACCTGCGCGAGCGCCACCTGCTGCCCCTGGTGGCGATCCTGCTGGTCGCGCTGGTCGCCCTGCCGATCGTGCTGAGCAAGGGCTCCGACTCGGAAGCGAGCGAAGCCGAAAGCGCGATCGCAACGCCGAGCACGGCAGCTCCGGCGAGCAAGTTGATCGTCGCCAAAGCCGCGCCTGGCCTGCGCGACTACAGGCGCCGCCTCGCCGGCTCCCCCAAGGATCCGTTCAAGCAGCAATACGCGGAGCCCGAAGGCGAAGGAGCCGGCGCAGGCGCATCCGGCGGCCAAGGAGCGGCGCCAGTCGAATCGAGCGAACCATCGGGAACGACGGGCGGAGCACCCGAAACCGCCCCGCCCGGCGAAGGCAACGGCGAACCCCCCGAAGAAGGCCGCCTCAAGTTCTATTCCTTCGCGATCGACGTCCGGATCGTGCCGGTCTCCTCGAAGAAGAACAAGCCGGAGCCCGTCGTCCACCACGACCTGCCCGAGCTCACCATGCTCCCCAGCCGCTCTGTGCCGGCGCTGACCTTCATGAGCGTCACCAAGGACGAAAAGCGAGCCCTGATGCTCGTCTCCGACAAGGTGACCGGCCTCTTCGGCGACGGCATCTGCGTCGTCGGCGCCGAAGCCTGCCAGCTGCTCGCCCTCGAACCGGGCGTCCCCGAGACCGTCGTCTACGGCGCCGACGCTCGCACCTACCGCATCGAGATAACCAAGCTCCGCCTGCTCAAGACGGACAAGCTGAACAAGGCCCCGCTGGGGGAGCCGAAGAAGAGCGGCGGGTCCAAGGGCTCCGGATAGCCGGTCCCCCAACGGCGATCACCGTCACGCGCTCGCCGAAACCCGAACGCCCCCCGGCGATGTAGCGCGCCCTAGCCCGCCGAGGAGACCTCTAGCCCAGGTAGAGATCGATCAGCTGATCGCCCGCGAGAAGGCCGACGACTCCACCCAGGGCCAGGAAGGGACCGAAGGGGATCGCCATCTTGCGGGCGCGCGACCCGTGGCGGGCGAGCAGGACGAGGCCGACGAGGCTGGCCATCAGAAGGGCGGCAAGCAGCGCCGGGGCGACCGCGCGACCGAGGAAGAGGCCCATCGTCGCGGCCAGCTTGACGTCGCCCAGGCCCATCCCCGCCGGATAGGCGAGGACGACG
>DASXBC010000219.1:0-5405 GCA_036406355.1 Solirubrobacterales bacterium
GCCGAGGCCGCGCGCCAGCACCGTCGCCGGCAGCGCCGCCCGCAGCCCGAAGCCGGCGAGCCTGAGGGGATGCCGGGGCGGGTGCAGGATCGGCAGCATGATGTCCTCATAGAGCGCGTCGAAGCCCGCCACCGGGGGGCCGAAGGCCCGCTTCCAGGCGCGGCCGGCCCCGCCCAGGCCCGCCGCGGTCTGCTCGATCGAGCGCACCATCGTCGTCGCGGTCCCGTCGTCGAACGGGTGGGCGAGGTCGACCTCGGGCCAGGCCCACTCGAGCCCATGCCTGTCGAGTTCGAGACCGCTGAGCGCCGGCGAGTCGACGACCAGTGGATGGGTCGCCGAGCAATCGTCGTGGACCAGGCCGGGCAGGGTCAGCTCGCTGCTGCTGGCTCCGCCGCCGATCGTCTCGGCGGCCTCGAGGACGGTCACCCTGACCCCGGCCTCCGCGAGGGCGGCGGCGCAGGCGAGGCCGTTCGGCCCGGCGCCGACGACGATCGCCTCGCTCATTGGACCGGGAACGGGTTCCCGTCGAGCCAGGGCTGCCGGGTGATCATGTCGGCGACCCTGACGTCGCCCTCCTCGATCAGCCCGCCGGCAGCGTCGAAGATCCGGTAGTGCTGGCGCGCGTCGTCGGTCCTGTTCGCTGTGCCGGCGCGGCGGAGCGCCCTGAGGCTCGCCGGCTGTGACTCGAGGGTCACCACGCGCAGATCACCATCCGCGAACCCGCAGCGCCTCTGGACCGCCTCCAGCAGCCGCTCGTCGTGGAAGTGGCCGTCGCCGAAGTTGTAGCCGAGGACGACGCCGGCGACGAGCTCCCCCTCGCGAACGTCGTATTCCTCGATGTCGTCGACGGCGCGGGCACTGAGCCCGTTCAGCGCCCGCCCGTGCGAGTGCATCGAGCGGAACGCGAGCCCTTTGTAGAGGAGGACGTCGATCAGCTCGTCGTCGTAGAACTTCTCCAGCTGCCTCCTCACCGTCGGCGCCGACTTCACCAGGGCGCTGTCGAGCCGGTCCTCGGCGCCGTGGCGGAACAGCCACTGGCTGGTCGCCCAGTTGCCGGCGTAATAGCGCATCGAGGGCAGGAACGAGACCAGGTCGGGGCGGAAGTTCCCGAGCACCGGGAACCCGACGCAGGTCACCGCGAGGATCGCGATCAGGAGCGGGTCTTCGAGGGTCGAGAGCGGGACGCCGCCGTAGTGCCCGAACAGGAACAGCAGTCCGAAGATCATGAAGATGTTCCACTCGAGCGGCACCGCGAGCGGGAACGTCGAGAGGATGTGGAGGTGGAAGATGATCATCCCGGCGACGGCGATCGTCCCGATCGTCCCGCCCTGGGAGACGAGCAGGATCAGCGGCAGGGTGAACTCGATCACCGTCCCGAGGTGGGCGGCGAAGGCGCCGGCCGACGACGGCAGCAGGTCCTTCGGGTGGTCGCGGTAGAGGCGCCGCTTCGCCGCTCGCGATTTGTTCCACGGGGTGTTGCTGATCATCACCGTGACGACGAACGGGAAGTGGTGGTTGAGCTTTGACGACGCCGCCCCCCACCAGATCGCGATGAAGATCAGCTGGCAGGCGACGATCATGTTGCCGAGCGGGAAGAGGAAGACGACCATCAGGTTGCCGTAGACCTCGGCCCGGGCGGCGAGGAAGGGGACCTTGTCGCGGAGGCCGAGGGCGACGAGGAACGCGAGCGCGACGCCGACCGCCACCGTGTCGAGGTGGCCGCCCGGGTAGCCGATCACCGGGGATGAGCTGATCAGGCTCAGGAGATTCGATTCCGACGCGTTCGGAGTCACGGCTCCACCGGTCTCCCCCGCGATCAGCAGGAACAGCAGCGACGCGAGCAGCCCGGCGTAGAGCGCGACGTCGAAGATCGTGCGCGTGTTGCCGCGGGTGAACGGCACCCGCCCGGGCCAGGGCGGCAGCCGGATCGTCCCCGGCCGCAGCCAGTAGAGGACGCCGCCGATCATCGGCGAGAAGCGCAGGGTCAGCGGCAGCGAGCCGGCGCCGAGGCCGAGGACCTCCCAGAGCATCGTCCAGACGACCGCCTTCTCGAAGACGATCGGTTCGGTCCACCAGCTGCTCAGGTGGCCGAGCCCGAGCCCCGGCGTCGTCGCCGAGATCACCAGCAGGCCGCCGCCGGCGTAGAGGATCAGCTTGACGACGTAGAGGAGGTAGACGGCGATCGGGGTGCCGAACCCGTTGACCGCCCAGTCCTGGGCGAGGGGCTTGATCCGCTCGAGGTGGGGCAGCCGACGCCACTCGCCGATCTCGAACGGCGGGTCTGTCGGCGTCAGGAACCCCATGGCTCCCGCCCAACCTATCCGCGCCGGCGGGCGCCGGCAGGGCTCAGCCGGCGACGGCCTCCGCCGGCCGCCGCTCTGCGGCCGTGGCGGGTGCGAACCGCAGCGCGCCGTCCTCGATCGGGCCGTGCCGGATCATCCGCGAGTCGAGCAGGTAGTTCTGCTTCAGGCGCCAGGGCTCGTGCGAGCCCTGCTGGGGGAGCTTGTCGAGCGAGCGCTGCACATAGCCGGAGCTGAGGTCGATGATCGGCACCGCGCGGATCGTCGGGTCGTCGGCCATCGGCACGACCTCGGCGAGGCCGTTGGCGTCCATGTGGTTGAGCAGACGGCAGACGAAGTCGCAGGTCAGTTCGACCTTGAGGGTCCAGGATGCGTTGGTGTAGCCGACCGTGAAGGCGAGGTTGGGGACCCCGCTCGCCATCATTCCCTTGTAGGTGAGGACGCTCGCAATGTCGACCGCCTCGCCGTCGACCACGGGCTTCATCCCACCGAGGAACTCGAGGTTGAACCCGGTCGCGGTGACGATCACGTCGGCCTCGAGCTCTGCGCCGGAGGTGAGCCGGAGGCCCGACTCGGTGAAGGTCTCGATCGTATCGGTGACGATCTCGACCCGGCCCTCGCTTATCCCCTGGTAGAGATCACCGTCGCGCAGCGCGCAGGGCCGCTGCTCCCAGGGGTTGTAGCTCGGGGACAGGTGCCTGTCGAAGTCGAAGTCGGCGGGCAGCGAGCGCTCGGCCGCCTTGCGGATGACCCGCTTGGCGAGATCGGGGTAGCGGCGGCAGAACCAGAAGGCGAAGGAGCCGGTGAGGATGTCCTTCCAGCGCACGATCGAGTACGCCGCCTTCGGCGGCAGGAACCGGCGCAGGGCCCTGGCGAGGGGATCGACGCCCGGTACCGGGAACAGGTAGCTGGGCGAGCGCTGGAGCATCGTGACGTGCTCGGCGCTCTCGGCCAGCGCCGGAACGAGCGAGACGGCGGTGGCGCCGCTGCCGATCACCACGACCCGTTTGCCCTCGTACTCGAGGTCCTCGGGCCAGCGGTGCGGGTGCGCGATCCGGCCGGCGAAGCGCTCGGTCCCCTCGAAGTCGGGCAGGTAGCCGTCGTCGTAGGCGAAGTAGCCGCTGCAGCACCAGACGAAACCGCAGGTGAGGCCCACGGTCTCGCCACTGTCGGTCCGTTCGACCTCTACCCGCCAGCGGCCATCGTCGCGCGACCACTCGATCCCGACGACGCGGTGGTGGTAGCGGATCCTGCGATCGACGCCGCTCTCGGCCGCCGCCTCGCGGACGTAGGCGAGGATCGCGTCGCCGTCGGCGAGCGACCGCTCTCCCTTCCAGGGCTTGAACCCGAAGCCGAGCGTGTGGACGTCCGAGTCGCTGCGGACCCCGGGGTAGCGGTAGAGGTCCCAGGTGCCGCCGCTGACCCCACGGGACTCGAGGATCGCGTAGCTCTTCTGCGGGCACCTGCGCGCCAGGTTCCTGGCGGCGGCGATGCCGGAGATCCCGGCTCCGATGATCAGGACGTCGAGATGCTCGCGGTCGGTCTCGGTAGCCGTCACAGCGGCCATTCTGCCAGCAGGGAATGCCTGTCGGCTCGGACTTGAGTCACAGACCTAGCCGATCGGGCTGCAGCTGCGGAGGACTTTGCCTTTCATCTCGGTCCCGTCGGCGAACTTGAGCTCGCCGCGGGTGAAGAAGCGGCCCGTCGGGCAGGTCGCCAGCAGCAGATGCTCTTTCTTGCCTTTGTAGGTCCAGTCTTTCTTGATTTCCAGTTTCGCGAAGGTCAGCGAGCCCTGGCCGGCGACGATCGTCGGGATCGTGATTTCGGTCTTCGTCCCGTAGATGCCGGACGCTTTGGTGATCACCGCCGTGGTGACGAAGGTGGTCGGTGCCGGGACCCTCGCGTAGACGTGGAAGATCAGCACCTTGTGCCCGTTTTTGGGCCGGCCGTTGAAGACCAGCATTTTGCCCTTGGCGAAGAACGGGGGCTGTTCGGGGAACGCGATCTCGGCGCCGGCTTCGCCGGTGCCGACGAGGGCGGGGCCGCAGATGCTTTCGGCCTGCTTGGTCAGCGTGTTCTGCAGACGGGTGACGCTGCAGGTCGGAAGCCCGGTCGTGTTGATCCCGGCGTGCTTGTCGAATTCGAGGGTCAGGAGTTTCGCCGCCGGCGGATGGGTGCCGTCCGCCGTTTTCAGCGTCGTTTCGGCGTGCAGCGAGATCGGCGCCGGGGTCGTGCGCGGCAGCTTCTGCGGGCTGAAACCGCCGTCGACGAAGACGACTAGGTTGCCGGCCTTGACCGTCTGGCCCGATCCCAGCGCGGTCGCGGCAAGCGCAGCGACCAGCCCGACGACCCCCAACAAGGCCATCGTACGTGCCCCAAATCTCACTCCCGAACCTCCCTGTCCGGTCGAACGAACAATCTGAACTATAGGGCCGGAGCGGCCGGAAAAGAAAGATGTTCTTCCTACGAGAGCGAG
This sequence comes from Solirubrobacterales bacterium, assembly GCA_036406355.1. GTDB lineage: Bacteria > Actinomycetota > Thermoleophilia > Solirubrobacterales > 70-9 > VRUE01. The sequence continues at coordinate 4,777 of DASXBC010000219.1, forward strand.
AGCACGTGCGCGTGGCGGGCATCGACCCGGCCCTCGAGCACGTCGAGGAAGGCGCTCTCGACGGCCTCGAATCCGCCGCCGTGGATCACCTCGAGCCAGCCGGTGGTCCACTCGCAGAACGGATGCCATGCCTCGGCGACATTGCGCTCCAGTCCCTCCCGCCCCCAGTCCGAGGAGCGCTTGGCGACGCGATCGGGGGCGAAGAAGAAGGACGGCGTCGGGCCCGGAAGGTCGCCGGCGCCGGCGCCGAACTCCTCCCAGTGGGTGACGCCGACCGCGATGCTGCGGACGAGATCGTCGCCGTAGTGTGAATGCACCGCCATCCGCACGTCGCCGTCGCCGGCGATGTCGACGAAGGTCGCGGGCCCGGGCCCCAACGACTCGATCGCGTCGTAGGCGACCACCCGGTCGTAGATCCCGCGCTCCTCGACGAAGGCGGCGCTGCGGGCGGACGTGAGCCCGACGAGGTCGACCCCCTCGCGCCGGCGCAGCAGGAAGGCGGCGGCGAGCGCGGTCTTGCTCGAGGCGCTCGAGATCACGATCGGCCCGCGCTCGAGCAGCCCGTCGTCGGCGAGCTGGTCGTCGATCAGGAACGAGGTGAAGAACAGCGGCCGCAGCAGCATCTGAAC
>DASXBC010000220.1:0-8431 GCA_036406355.1 Solirubrobacterales bacterium
ATCGCGACCGCGCTGCGCCGCGCCGGCGCCGGGAGGGCGGCATGACCGAGCCTGAGATCCGCATCCACGACGCCCGCGCCGAGGGCCCGGACGAGGAGCTCGACCGCTCGCTGCGGCCGCCGACCCTCTCCGACTTCGTAAACCAGTCCCAGGTCACCGAGCAGCTCGCGATCTTCATCGAGGCGGCGAGCGGCCGCGGCGAGCCGCTCGACCACGTCCTCCTCGCCGGGCCACCGGGACTGGGCAAGACCTCGCTTGCCCACATCGTCGCCGCCGAGATGGGTGTGCCGCTGGTCCAGACCGCCGGCCCGGCGCTCGAGCGCAAGGCCGACGTCGCCTCCTTCCTGACCGCGCTCGAGCCGGGCAGCGTCTTCTTCATCGACGAGATCCACCGCCTCGGGCGCGCCGTCGAGGAGACGCTCTACCCGGCGATGGAGGACCACGAGCTGCCCGTCGTCCTCGGCCAGGGAGCCGGCGCCCGCACCGTCACCCTGCCGCTGCCGCCGTTCACCCTGATCGGCGCCACGACCCGATCCGGCCTCCTGACCACCCCGCTCCGCGACCGCTTCGGTGTCTGCCACCGGCTCGAGCACTACAGCCCCGATCACCTCGCCGAGATCGTCGCCCGCTCGGCGCGGATCCTCGGCGTCACGATCGACGCCGAGGGGGCGGCGACGATCGCCGGCCGCTCGCGCGGGACACCGCGGGTCGCCAACCGCCTCCTGAAGCGGGTCAGGGACTTCGCCCAGGTGAAGGGAGAGGGGACGATCGACGACGCCGTCGCCGTCGCCGCCCTCGAAATGCTCGAGGTCGACGCCGGCGGCCTCGACCGCTCCGACCGCGGCCTGCTCAAAACGGTCGCCGAGAAATTCGCCGGCGGCCCGGTCGGTCTCTCGACGCTGGCGGTCGCGATCGGCGAGGAGCAGGACACGATCGAGGACGTCCTCGAGCCCTACCTCCTGCAACAGGGACTCCTCAAGCGCACCCCTCGGGGACGGGTCCTCACCGAGCGCGCCTACGAGCATCTCGGGCTGCCCACCCCCGAAGGAGCGAAAAGCCTGTTCTGAGTAGCCTGTGGGGGGATGCCGTTCTTCATCTGCCCCAACTGCGGGAACAGGGAGCTGAGCGCCGACCGGACCGCCGGTTTCAGCTCGCGCCCCAAGGGCTGCTCCAAATGCGGCTTCGGATTCGTGTTCGAGCTTCTCGACGACTACTACCCGGCACCCAACGCGGCCTTCTTCGTCTGCGACCGCGAGGCGCGAGTCATCGACGCCGGCCGGGGCAGCTTCGAGCTGACCGGGCTCACCGACGAAGACGTGATCGGCCGCCCGGTCAAGGAAGTGCTCGGCCTGCAGTGGCTGCAGGCCGGCGACGGCGGCAAGACCGCCGACCTCGACGGGGACGGCGTCGCCGACCCGATCGAGACCTCGCTCGAGTGGGGGGTCCGCTCGCTCGGCAAGAAAGTGGCCGTCAAGGCCGAGGGCGACATCCCGGCCGAAGCCGTGGCCGACGTCTTCCCCGCCTACGATGACGACGGCGGGCTGCTGCTCGTCCTCACCCCCGATAGCTGAGCCAGATGTCAAGGCGCCGCAGCAACCTCTTCATCCTCCTCTTCGTCCTGCTTCTGGTCGCGGTCTCGGGACTCGTGATCGCGACAAAGGAAACGAAGCTGGGGCTCGACCTCAAGGGCGGGACCGAACTGATCTATCAGGGGACCCCGAGCGGTCAGGCGACGGAAGTCACCGGCAGCGACATCGACCGCTCGATCGAAATCATCCGCGAGCGGATCGATCGCCTCGGCGTCTCCGAGCCTGAGGTCGCCCGCATCGGAACCGACGGGATCTCGGTCAGCCTCCCCGACGTCACCAACGCGCAGCGCGCCGAGGAAACGGTCGGCAGCACGGCCCAGCTCTACTTCTACGACTGGGAACCGAACCTGCTCGGCCGCGAGAGGGCGATCGGCGGCAACCCCGGTCAGAAGGCCCCCGACTCCGCCATCAGCGAAGCGAACAAGGAATGGGAAGCGGCCGGCCGATCGGTCACCAAGCCCGAAAACCAGCAGCTGATCTTCGCCGGGGCCTACGCCAACGCCTGGGGCGCGGTGAAACTCGCCGAAGAACAGAAACCCGAACCGGACTGCGAAAAATGCTCCAGCAACCGGAACCGTGTCTACCTGTTCTCACCCGACGAAAAGCACAAGTTGATCGCCGGCCCCGAGTTCAGCAAAGCCGATCTGTTCATCACCGCGACCGGCAAAAAACGGGTCGAGAACAAGAAGTGCGAAGAACAGGAACCGGGCGAAAAGGCGACGAAGGGGTGCCCGATCATCGGCACGGTGGCGGCGGGGACGACGGTCGTCTCCGAACTCCCGTCCGACTCCAGCGGGGCGGTGATCGCCGACGCCGATCCCGGTTGGTTCGCCCTCCACGACGAACCGGCCCTCTCGGGCAAAGAAATCACCAACCCGAAGGAGCAGATCGAAAACGGCGAACCGATCGTCACCTTCAGCTTCACCGACAGCGGCCGCGACGCGTTCCAGGAAGTGACCCGCCGGATCGCGCTGCGCGGCCAGGCGCGGGCGATCGGACCGGTCGACGCGGAAACCGCCGAAGCGCTCTCCGGCCGCTTCGCGGTCGTCCTCGACAACGAAGTCAAGACCCGGCCGCTGATCAACTTCCTCGACAACCCGGACGGGATCGACGGGCGGACGGGCGCCCAGATCTCGGGCGGCTTCACCTCGATCCAGGAAGCTCAGGACCTCGCGACCTTCCTCCAGATCGGTGCCCTGCCGATCAACCTGAAGCTGATCAGCCAAAGCCAGGTCTCGGCGACGCTCGGCGAACAGGCGCTGCACCAGGGCCTCAAAGCGGGGCTGATCGGGCTGCTGCTGGTGATCCTCTTCCTGATCGTCTACTACCGCTTCCTCGGGGTGGTCGCGACCATCGGCCTCGGGGTCTACGCCGTCTTCTTCTTCGCCCTGATCAAACTGATCCCGATCACGCTGACGCTGCCGGGGATCGCGGGGCTGATCCTGACGATCGGGGTCGCGGCCGACGCGAACATCGTCATCTTCGAGCGAATAAAGGAGGAGGTGCGCGCCGGGCGCAGTGTCAGCGCGGCCATCGGCGTCGGCTACCGCAAAGGGATCGCGACGATCGTCGACGCGAACGTCATCACCCTGATGACGGCCTTCATCCTGTTCGTCCTCGCGACCGCCGGCGTCAAAGGATTCGCCTTCACCCTCGGCGTCGGCACGATCGTCTCGCTGTTCACCGCGGTCGTCTTCACCCAGGCCTTCCTCGGCGTCTTCGGCCGCGGCCGTCTGAGCGGCTCCGCCGGGCTGATCGGCGCCAGCGAGCAGCAGCGCGTCAGGTGGCACTTCAACTTCATCGGCGCCAGCAGGGTGTTCTTCTCGATCTCGGGGATGATCCTCCTGGTCGGGGCGCTCTCGCTGGCAACCAACCAGCTCAACCTCGGGATCGACTTCGAATCGGGCACGAGGCTGAACTTCTCCCCGCAGCAGGCCGCCTCGGTCGAAGGGGTGCGCGAAGTCCTCGAAGAACACAACCTCGGCGACGCCGAGGTCCAGGAAACCGAAGACGAACAGTTCGGCAAGGGGTTCCAGATCCAGGCCAGCGAGCTCGAACCCGCCGGGGTGGGAGCGGTGCGCAACGACATGAACAAGGCCTTCGGGATCAAGTCCGGGAGCTTCCAGAGCACCAGCGTCGGCCCGACCTTCGGCAAGCAGGTGGCGCGCAGCGCGCTGCTTGCGATCATCTTCTCGCTATTGCTGATCACCGGCTACGTCGCCTTCCGGTTCGACCCGAAGTTCGCGGTGCCGGTCCTGATCGCCGTCTTCCACGACATCCTGATCACGGCCGGCGTCTATTCGCTGACCGGCAAAGAGGTGTCAAGCGGGACCGTGGCCGCGTTCCTGACCATCCTCGGCTACTCGCTCTACGACACCGTCATCGTCTTCGACAGGATCCGCGAGAACGTGCCGCGGATGCCGCGGGCCGCCTTCTCGCAGATAGTCAACCGCTCGATGAGCGAGGTGCTGACCCGGTCGCTGATCACCGGCCTCTCCTCGGTCTTCCTGGTCGGCGTGCTGCTCGTCTTCGGCGGCGCCACGCTGCAGGACTTCGCCTTCGCGATGATGGTGGGGATCTTCTCCGGTACCTACTCCTCGATCTTCATCGCCTCGCCGGTGCTCACCGCCTGGAAGGAACGCGAGCCGAGCTTCGTGCGACGGCGAGAGCGGCTCGCGGGACCCGACGGGAAGGTGCCCGCCTTCGCGGACGAGGTCGAGCTGGCCAAGCTCGAGCCCGAGGCCCCAGCCGAGCCCGGCGCCGAGGCGGTCGTCGAGCCGGAGCCGCGCGAGGCCGCGGTGGCGACCGCGGGGACCGGGGGGGACGGCGGCGACCCGGCGACCAACGGCGAGCCGCCGGCTGTCGACCCCGCCGCCGCCGAGCAGGCGGAACGCAACGCGCGGCGCCGCGAACGGCGGCGTCAGCAACGCCGCAAACACGGGAGGAATCGATGAGCACGGAGCGAGTGAGCGTCCATATCTGTCTCTTCGCGCCGCGAGCGAAGCGCGAGGACGTGTTCTGATGGCGCTGCTCGTCTGGTTCACGATGGGGCTCGCGCTCTGGCACTTCACGATCTTCCTGCCCGATCGCTTCTGGCAGGGGATCATCGGCGCCTTTCTCGGCGCGACGATCGGCGCCGTGATCTTCGGCGCGATCGTCCAGGCGGCGAGCGGCAAAAGCCTCGGCGACACCGACCTGAGCACAGCGCTGCTGGCGATTCCCGGCGTCGCGATCGGCCTCGCCGTCGTCTGGGTCATCGGAGCCCGCACCGAGCGGGCGGAAATCTAGGCTTTTCCGTCCCGGGGGGCTCCTAGCTTGGGGGCGTGGCGGAAACCGTCAACGCCTACCGGGCGGACCCATATGACTACGGCGAGGCGCGGGCGCTGGCCGAAGCGCTCGACCTGAGCGAGCCGGTCGCGATCACGCTGGTCCGGCGCGGCTACCGCACGCCCGAGCAGGCCCGCGCCTTCCTCGACGCCGAGGAGTCGCACCCGCCGAGCGCCTTCGGCTCGATGGAGGCCGTCGTCGGGCGTCTGATCGACGCGGTCGAGGCCGGGCGCAGGGTCACGGTCCACGGCGACTTCGACGTCGACGGAGTCTGCGCGACGACGATCATGGTGGGGACGTTGCGGGAGCTGGGGGCCGAATGCGACTGGCTGATCCCCGATCGGATCTCCGACGGCTACGGCCTCGACGCCGGCAACGTCCGCCGCCTCGCCGAGCGCGGCACCTCGCTCCTGATCACCGTCGACTGTGGGATAACCGCGGTCGAGGAGGTCGCCCTCGCCCAATCCCTCGGCATCGAGGTGATCGTCACCGACCATCACCAGCCGGGCACCGAGCTGCCCGACTGCCCGATCCTCCACCCGGCGATCGACGGCTATCCCTTCGAGGAGCTCTGCGGCACCGCGGTGTCCTGGAAACTGGCAACAGCATTGCGAGAGGCGTCGGGCAGGGGGTCCCCAGGCCGGCTTACGCCGGGAGTTCCTGGAGACCCCCCACCCGACGCCCCCCTCGACCTGGACCTGGTTGCGCTGGCGACGGTGGCCGACGTGGTGCCGTTGATCGGCGAGAACCGGTCGATCGTCCGAAAGGGACTGAGCGAGATCGGGAGGACGGGGCGGCCCGGAATGAGGGCTTTGCTCAAGGCGGCTTCGGTCGAGCCGACGAACGTCGACGAGGGGGATCTTGCGTTCCGGCTGGCACCGAGGATCAATGCCGCGGGGCGTCTGTACCGGGCAGATGCGGGGGTTGAGCTGTTCCTCACCGAGGACGCGTCGCGGGCGGCGGAGATCGCCGCCGAGCTCAGTCGCGCGAACGGCGAGCGGCGCGCGACCGAGCGTGAGGTCGATGCCGCCGCCGAGGCGGCCCGCCGCGAGCTGCCCGTCGAGATCCGCGATGCGCCGGCGATCGTGGTCGCGGGGGAGGGATGGCACCCGGGCGTGGTCGGGATCGTCGCCTCGCGCCTGGCCGAGCGCCATCACCGTCCGGCGATCGTGATCTCGCTCGACGGCGACGGCAACGGCCGCGGATCCGGCCGCAGCATCCCCGGCTTCGACCTGCTCGCCGCGCTCGAGGCCTGCTCGTCGCATCTGACCTCGTTCGGCGGCCACCGGGCCGCCGCCGGGCTCGAGCTGCCCGCGGCCGCGATCGAGGGGTTCCGCGAGGCCTTCTGCGCCCACGCCGGAACCCTGCTCGGGCCCGAGGACCTGGTGCGGACGGTCCAGATCGACGCGATGATCGGCGGCGCGGGCATCGGGCTCGACCTCGCCGAGGAGCTCGAGCGGCTGGCGCCGTTCGGGATGGGCAACCCGGGAGTCCGCCTGCTCGTTCCCTCGGCCCGGGTCGAGGACGTTCGGGCGATGGGGGAGGGGAAGCATTCCCGCTTCAGCCTCCACAGCGGCTCTCACCGGGCGGCCGCCGTCGCGTTCGGCCGCTCCGGCCTCGGGGTCGAGGAGGGCGACCCGATCGACGCCGCCGTGCGCCTCGAGGTCAACCGCTGGAACGGGTCGGTCGAGCCGCGGGTCGTCCTGGGCGAGCTCTATCCGCGCGCGGTCGACCCCGCACCCGATCAGCTCGCGGCGGAGTGGTGGCGGCGGTTCGAGGCGGAGCTGCACCGCGATCTCGGCGAGTGGAGCCTGCCCGAAATCGAGGCGGGCGAGGGCCCGCTCAGGACCGAGCTCCGGACGGCGAACTCGGGTGCGGCGATGGTCGCCGAGCTCGCCTCGAGCGGGTGCGGCGAGGTCCTCGCGGCGGTCGCCGACACCGAGCGCAGGGCGCCGCTCGCCCGCGAGGGCGTGCCCCTGGTCGACGTCTTCTCGCTCGAAGCCGAGCCCGAGATCGCGCGCCGGTTCGAGCACGTCGTCCTCGTCGATCCTCCGGCCTGCGGGCGGGCCGCCGATCTCCTCGCGCTCCCGGGCGCCGGCGGCGGCTACCTGCACCTGGCCTGGGGCGAGACCGAGCGACGCTTCTGCGTCGACGTCGTCGACCAGCATCTCGCCGGGCGAGCGGCGCTGATCTCGGTGTTCCGCGCGCTGCGCGAGACCGGCGATTGCGACGGCGGGCAGCTTCGCGAAGCGCTCGCCGGCCGTGGAACAGAGATCCGCCGCCCGGAGGCGGCCGCGCGCTGCTTCCGGGTGCTGAGGGAGCTCGGGCTGGTGCAGGGCTCGCCCGATTCGGGCGATGGGACAGTGGGGGTCGTATCCTCAGCTGAGACCGAACTCGAGCGCTCGCGCTCGTTTCGCGCCTACAGCGCCCGATACAAGGAGTGCCTCCGATTCCTCGAGCGACACAGACATCGATAGAGCAGAGAGAGCTTCTCGCCGACCTTTTCGCAGTCGTGGAGGAGTTCGATTCGCCTGAGATCGACCGCGACGCGGTCAGTCGCGCGTTCGAGTTCGCCTGCGAGCGCCACGCCGATCAGGTGCGCCGCTCCGGCGACGAATTCATCACCCACCCCGTCGGGGTTGCCCAGATCTGCGCCCGGATGCGGCTCGACACCGAGACGCTCTGCGCGGCACTTCTCCACGACACGGTCGAGGACACGAGCGCCAGCCTCGACGAGGTCAGGGCCGAGTTCGGCGAGGAGATCGCGCTGCTCGTCGACGGCGTCACCAAGCTGACCGGGATGACGTTCGAGAGCCGCGACGAGCGTCAGGCCGAGAACTACCGCAAGATGATGGTCGCGATGGCGAGCGATGTCAGGGTGATCCTGATCAAGCTCGCCGACCGCCTGCACAACATGCGGACGCTGGGGGCGCTGCCGAAGCAGAAGCAGCTCTCGAAGTCGCGCGAGACGCTCGAGATCTACGCGCCACTCGCCCACCGGCTCGGAATCCACGCGATCAAATGGGAGCTCGAGGACCTCGCCTTCGCGACGCTCCACCCGCGCAAGTACAAGGAGATCAAACAGCTCGTGGCCCAGCAGCGGAACGAGCGCGAGGTGTATGTGACCGAGGCCGGGAAGTTCCTCTCCGAGGAGCTGAAGCAGGTCGGGATCGAGGCCGAGATATCCGGCCGCGCCAAGCACTTCTACTCGATCTACACGAAGATGACCAAGAAGGGGCGCGAGTTCAACGAGATCTTCGACCTGACCGCGATGAGGGTGATCGTCGGGTCGGTCAAGGACTGCTACGGGGCGATCGGCGTCATCCACTCGCTCTGGAAGCCGCTGCCCGGGCGCTTCAAGGACTTCGTCGCGATGCCGAAGGCGAACATGTACCAGGCGCTGCACACGACGGTGATCGGGCCCGAGGGCAAACCGCTCGAGATCCAGATCCGGACCTCCGAGATGCACAAGCTCGCCGAGTACGGCGTCGCCGCCCACGTCGCCTACAAGGAGG
>DASXBC010000221.1:0-4367 GCA_036406355.1 Solirubrobacterales bacterium
AGATGGTCAGCAGGGTGACGCTGGCGACGATCGTCGGCAGGGCGAAGGGAAGGTCGATGACCGCGTTGATCGCGGCCTTGCCGGGGAACTCGTCGCGGACGAGGATCCAGGCGATGATCGTGCCGAAGACGGCGTTGATCACAACCACGATCAGCGAGCAGACAACGGTCAGCTCGAGCGACGAGATTGCCAGCGGCGAGGTGACCTGCTCCCAGAACGTGCTGAGGCCACCCTCGAAGGACTTGCTGACCAGCGCCGCCAGGGGCAGCATCACGATCACGCTCAGGTAGAGCACGACCATGCCGCGGCCAATGCCGACCCCGGGCAGGCGGATGCCTGCCCGGGGTGGTGCGGAGACCGATGGTGCGGTTGCCGGGTGCGCAGACATCAGCCGGAGGTGGAGACCCCGAGCTCGCTCTCGATCTTCGCCACCGAACCCGTTTCGGAGTCGAAGAATTCGTCGTTGACCTTGCCCCAGCCGCCGAACTTGCTGATCTGGAACAGGTCCTTCGGGGTCGGGAACTGCTTCGCGTCTACGAGGTCCGGATTGACCGGGCGGTACCCGTTTTCGGCCCACAGTTCCTGCCCTTCGTCGGACCAGAGGAAGTTGAGGAAGTCTTCGGCGGCCGGCTCGGGAGCGTCCTTGGTCACCGCGATCGGCGTTTCGATCTGGAGTGTCGAGGGCGGGATCACGTATTCGACGTCTTCGCCTTCCTTTTCGGCCTTGATCGCTTCGTTCTCGTAGGTGAGGAGCACGTTGCCCTCGCCCTGGCTGAACGCCGAGAACGCGTCGCGCCCGCTGCCCGGCTGGGCGACGGTCTTTTCGAGCACGGCCTTGACCGCTTCGAGCGCCTGGTCGGGCGACCTGCCTTCTTCGAGGGCGCTGCCGTAGATCGCCATGATGTTCCAGCGGGCCGAGCCCGAGCTGAACGGGTTCGGGGTGACGACTTCGGCGTCGCCGTTGGTCTCGAGGTCCTTGAACGACTTGATCCCGAGCGGGTTGCCCTTTTCGACCAGGATCACGACGACCGAGTCGGTCGCGATGCCGTGGTACTTGTTGTCTTCCCAGTTCTTGGCGACGATTTCGCCTTCTTCGACGAGGCGTTCCATGTCGCCGGCCTGGGAGAAGTGGACGATCGCTGCGGGCTGGCCGGCCGCGACCGCGCGGCTCTGGTCACCCGAGGCGCCGAACGAGTTGCTGAAGGTGGCGCCTTCTCCCTCAGAGGTCTTTTCGAAGGCGGGCTCGAGGACTTCGGCGTAGACCGATTCCGGGGTGGAGTAGCCGACGACGTCGATCTTGTCCCCGGATCCCGAGCTCGAGCCGGAGCTCGAGGCGCTGTCGTCACCGCTGCTGCCGCACCCCGCGACGACGAGCACCGCCACCAGCGCCAGAGGTGCGGCGAGAACGCCGATGTTCGCGACCCGTTGCCGGATCACCCTGCGAGCTGTCTCCATCAAAGCAATTCCTACCTTTCTTTACAGCGTTAGTTTCTTGACCCATTTAGTCCAGAGAAGGTCGGGCACACTAGCATAAAGTTGATCGAAATAGTGGGGATTCGATTTCCCGCATCTGAATAGACTGCGATCCGATGAGCGGGCAGGAGGTGGTGCGTTCGCCGGACGAGGCTCTACAGAGCCTGCCCGACTTCCCGTTCGAATCGGGCTACCACGAGGTCGATGGTCTGCGGCTGGCCTACCTCGACGAGGGGGAGGGGGACCCGGTCGTCTTCTTCCACGGCGAGCCGACCTGGTCGTATCTGTGGCGCAAGGTGATCCCTCCGGTCCGCGACGCCGGCCACCGCTGCATCGCGCCGGACTACGCGGGCTTCGGCCGCTCCGACAAGCCGACCGACATCGCCTGGTACACCTACGACCGCCACGTCGAGCTGATGGCGGCGCTGCTCGAGGAGCTCGACGTCCGCGACGCGACCGCGGTCGTCCACGACTGGGGCGGGCCGATCGGACTGCGGCTCGCGGTCGAGCATCCCGAGCGCTTCTCGCGGATCGTCGTCATGGACACCGGCCCGTTCACCGGCCATCAGCGGATGAGCGACAACTGGCTCAAATTCCGCGACTTCGTCGCTCGCAACGAGGACCTCCCGGTCGGGTTCCTCGTTCGCGCGGGCTGCAAGGAGGATCCCGGCGACGATGTCATCGCCGCCTACGAGGCGCCGTATCCGAACCCCGAGTCGAAGGCCGGGGCGCGCGCCTTCCCGATGCTGATCCCGACCGAGCCCGACGCGCCCGGTGCCGCCGAGGGAAGGAAGGTCGCCGAGGGACTGCGCGAGGACGAGCGGCCGAAGCTGCTGCTCTGGGCCGACTCTGACCCGGCGCTGCCGTTCTCGGTCGCTGAACAGATCTCGAGCAGGCTCAACTTTCCGGAGCCGCAGAAGGTCGAGAACGCCGGCCATTACCTGCAGGAGGATGCCGGCGCCGAGATCGGCGCGATCATCGCCGACTGGATCTAGGGCTCGCGGCGGGAACGCTGCTGTCGGACGACCTCCGCCAGCTCCTCGCGCGCCCGGTCGGCGAGGAGGCGGACCCGGCGCGGCGGGCCGTCGTCCTCGACCCAGGTGAGCGTCCCCGGCCAGTAGGGGCCGGGCGGGGTGCCGGGGTGGTGGAAGGCGGAGGCGAACACCCAGCTGCCGCTGTTGTGGAGGGCCCCGCCCCCGGGCAGCCGCCATCGGCCGTCCTCCTCTCCGGGGCCGCCGCGGTGGGTGTGGCCGGTTATCAGGTGGCCGTTGCCGACGCCGAGGCGCTCGCCGAGCTCGGTCGCCGCGGCGACGCCGCTGGCGGAGATCGCGTCGCCGGTCAGGGCGGGCTCGAAATCGGATCGCAGCAGGCGGTTCACCCCCCAGACGCTCGCCGGGACCCCGGCGGCGATCGCGGCGCTGCGCGCCGCGCGACGGGCCCGGCTGCCGCGCCTGTCCCGGCCCGAGATCGCGCGCCAGGCGCGCTCGGAGGGGCGCGTCGCCCTCTGTGCGAGCTCCGATTGCGCGAGCGCGTAGGAGAGTCCGTACACCGGGCGCAGGACCCGCTCGTAGTCGAACGGCGTCGCCGGAGACGGCACCCCCCCGAAGAGCCGCATCACCACCGCCGCGGCGACGCACTCGAGCCGGGGCAGGGTCATGTGGCAGTCCATGTAATGGCCGTGGGTCGCGTAGACGTCCTCGCGCAGCCAGATCCCGGGGTAGGCGAGGTCGAGCGCAGCGTCCCCGAGCCAGCCCGCGATCATCCTCGCGGCGTCCGATCTGGGCGGCGAGTGGTGCTCGAGCTCGAGCGGCCTGCCGGCCAGGGCCAGCTCCTCGAGCAGCTGCTCGGCGAGCCGGTGATCGTGGTTGCCGGGCACGAGGACGACGTGTCGGCCCGCCATCGCCGCTCCGAGCTCCTCGAAAAAAGGGCGGGCCGTCTCCAGCGTCGCCGCCAGCGGCCTTTCGCGCAGCTCGAGGACGTCGCCGAGCAGGACGAGGCGGTCGGCCGTTCGGATCTCCTCGAGCAGAGGGCGCCTGATGCCGGGATCGCGGGCGACATCCTCGCCGAAGGCGCTGCTTAGGTGCAGATCGGAGACGATCGCCGTGCGCATCGAGGGAACTTAGCCGCTGGGCGGGGGACTCCGGCGGGCTACCATCCTGTGATGGACCGTCTGAGCGAGGAGCGCTTCGCGCCCAGCAACGGGATCGAGCTCGCCTACCAGGAGGTCGGCGACCCCGCGGCGGAGCCGCTGCTGCTGATCATGGGGCTCGGCACGCAGATGATCGCCTGGGACGAGGAGCTCTGCGTGATGCTCGCCGAGCGCGGCTTCCGGGTGATCCGCTTCGACAACCGCGACATCGGCCACTCGACGATGATCGACTCGGCGGGGATGCCGGGCCGAGCCGAGATGATGCGCGGCCGCCGCGACCGCGCGCCGTACCTGCTCTCCGACATGGCCGACGACACCTTCGGCCTGATGGACCACCTCGGGATCGAGAGTGCCCACGTCGTCGGCGCCTCGATGGGCGGGATGATCGGCCAGACGATGGCGATCGAGCGGCCGGACCGGGTCCGCTCGCTGGTCTCAATGCTCTCGAGCACCGGAAACTGGTGGCTCGGCTGGCCCCACTGGCGGGCCTTCGGTGTCCTGCTCGCCGACTATCCGCGCACCCGGGAGGCCTACGTCAGGCGGGCGGCCAGGACCTTCGACATCATCGGGTCGCCCGGTTTCCCCCGCGACCCCCATCGCCTCGCCGAGCTCGCGGGCGCGATGTGGGACCGCTCCCACAACCCCGCCGGCGTCCTGCGCCAGATGTACGCGGTGACGGCCTCCGGCGATCGGACCCCGGCACTTCGCCGCCTCCGCCTTCCGACGACCGTGATCCACGGCGACT
>DASXBC010000222.1:0-4562 GCA_036406355.1 Solirubrobacterales bacterium
AGACCGCCGTCAGGCCCGTCGCCAGCAGCTTCGAGAAGCCGTCGTCGGCGATCAGCGCGATCTTGAACCCACGGGCGGTGAACAGCAGGTAGGCGAGGATCACCGCGCAGGCGCCGAACAGGCCGACCTCGTTGACGATCAGCGAGTAGATCGTGTCGGTCTGCGCGGCGGGCAGCAACGCATCGTTCGTGCCCGGGATCGTGATCAGCGCCTGGCCGAAGCCTTTCCCGAACAGGCCGCCGTCGGCCTGGGCGAAGATCGATTGCAGGATCTGGTAGCCGTCGCCGCCGGGGTCGTACTTGCCGGTCGCGGGGTTGTGGTACGGATCGAGCCAGATGTCGACCCGATCGTGGACGTGGGGAACGTGCGAGGCGAAGAACCAGGCGCCGACGACGAACAGCGCCATCCCGATCACGACGAACGAGAAGCGCCCGGTCGCGACGTAGAGCAGGGCGAGGAACGCGGCGAAGAACATCAGCGAGCTGCCGAGGTCGCGGATGAAGACGAGCATGAACATCGATGCGCCCCAGACCACCAGCAGCGGGCCGAGGTGCTTGAGCGGCGGCAGCGTGACGCCGAGGACGCGGCGGGCGCCGACGATCAGCACCTCGCGGTTCTCGCGCAGGTAGCTGGCGAGGAAGACGACGATCGCGATCTTCGAGAACTCCGCCGGCTGGAAGGCGAGCGGGCCGATTTCGACCCCGAGGTAGGCCCCGTTGACCTGGGCGCCGATCCCCGGCAGCCGCGGGGCTAGCAGCAGCAGCAGGCCGATTGCCGCGATCGTGTACCGGTAGCGCTCGAGCACGTCGTAGTCGCGCAGGAAGTGGATCGTCAGCGCGAACAGGACGAGGCCGAGGACGAACCAGTTGGCCTGGTCGCGAGCCAGGTTTTCGTCGATCCGGTAGATCATCACCAGCCCGAACGCGGTCAGCAGCGCGGCGAGCGGGAACAGGTAGGGGTCGGCGTCGGGCAGCCGCAGCCGCAGGTAGATGTGGGTCGCGAGGCAGACGGCGAAGAAGTAGGCGCCGTAGATCAGGCTGAGGTTGCCGAGCTTGGAGTTCTCCTGGGCGAAGACCGCGGCGAAGCCGGCGGTGAGCAGGAGGGCGACGGGGACGAGGGCGAGAAGCTCCCGGTTCCTTGCGGAGATCACTTCCCGCCGTGCCCCTTTTCAGGCTTCGGCTGTTTCGGCTGTTTCGGTTCCGGAGCTGCCACTTCCTTCGGCCATTGCGAGGCTTCGATGTCTTCGATCAGGGAGACGGCGTCTTCGCGCGAGCGAAGTTCGTGGCCGGTCACCGATTCGCGGCGCCGCTTCGGCAGCGAGTCGGTCTGGATCGGCGATGAGTAGCGCTCCCCGTAGAGCTTGATCCCGAAGGGCAGTTCATAGGGCAGGCCGCGGTAGAGGGCGACGCGGCCGCCGTGGTCGGTGCCGAGGAACCAGACCTGGCGCAGGCCGTACCAGGCACCGAACGCGACGGCGCCGAGCACGACGATGACCGCGAGCGCCTTGGCGGCGGTCCGCAGCCGCCTGCGGCCGGGCTTCGCGGCGAGCTTTTCGCGCCGCTCGCGCGCGGCCGCCGCCGCCGCCCGCCGCCGGACCTCGGTCGCCGTCAGCCCGGCCTCCTCGGCGCTCGGCCCGACGAGGGTCGCCCCCTCGGGGCGGCGCTGCGGCGCTGCGGCGTCCTCGAGGTGGAAGGCGAGGGCGGTGATGTTGTCGCGACCGCCGGCGCGGTTGGCCTCATCGACGAGCGACGCGACGGCCTCCTTCATCGAGGAGGCCCCGGAGAGCACGAGCCCGATCCGCTCCTCGTCGATCATCGTCGTCAGGCCGTCGGAGCAGAGGAGGAAGACGTCACCGGGGGCGGCGGGCACGGTCTGGACGTCGACCTCGACCTCGGCTTCGGGCCCGAGCGCCCGGGTGATGATCGAGCGCTGGGGATGCTCCTCGGCCTGGGCGTCGGTGATCTGGCCCTTACGGCGCATCTCCTCGACCAGCGAGTGGTCGCGCGTCAGGCGTTCCAGCTTCCCCCCGCGCAGCCGGTAGGCGCGGCTGTCGCCGACGTGGCCGACGCAGACCTCCTCGTTGGCGGCGTCGACGATCGCCGCCGTGATCGTCGTCCCCATCCCCGCCAGCGAGGGATTCTCGTGCGCGAGGTGGTGGATCTCG
Organism: Solirubrobacterales bacterium; assembly: GCA_036406355.1. Lineage (GTDB taxonomy): Bacteria > Actinomycetota > Thermoleophilia > Solirubrobacterales > 70-9 > VRUE01. The sequence goes on from DASXBC010000222.1 coordinate 2,165, forward strand.
CGGTTCGCGGCCTCGATCGTCGCCCGCAGGAACTGCTCGGGCGATCCGTCGGGGAGGTCGCGGTCGAAGGCGTCCGCGGCGGCCCGCGAGGCGACCTCCCCCGCCTGGGCTCCGCCCATCCCGTCGGCGACGACGAAGATCGGCGCGCGGACGAAGAACGAGTCCTCGTTGGCGCTCCTCTGACGGCCGGTGTCGGTGCGGAACGCCTGGTCATCGACCCTGAGCACCGCGTCACCCAGCCTCGAACCGGAAGGAGGTGTCGCCGATCCTGACCACGTCGCCGTCGATCAGCTGCGCCTCACCGCTGAGGCTGGCGTCGTTCAGAAGCGTCCCGTTGGTCGAGTTCATGTCTTCGAGGTAGATATGGCCCTCACGAGAGAAGATCCTGGCGTGGACGCCGGAGGCGTAGCGGTCGTCGATCGTCACGTCGGCTTCGTTCGAGCGCCCGATCGAGAGGCCGCCGAAGAGGTCGAACCGCTCCCCCGCGGTGAGACCGCCGCCGCGCTCGGCGACCAGCCAGGCGTCGGCCGACTCCCCGCCGCCGTCGAACGCCGGCGCGGGGTGAAATCCGGTCGCGTCCGGCGCCGGCGCGACGGTCCGGCGCAGGTCCTTCAGCGCGCTGCGGGCGATCCAGAGCAGGAACAGGTAGAGAACGGCCAGGAAGCCGAACTTGAGCGCGACGGAGATCGGTTCGTAGTCCACGCTTGTCTGGTCACTGCTCGATGTCGAAGCGGAAGGTCGTGGTCCCCAGGGTCACCTCGTCGCCGGGGCCGAGGCGGGTCGAGCTGACGCGCCTGCCGTTGACCTTGATCCCGTTGGTCGAACCGAGGTCGGCGATCGTCCAGTCCCCGGTGGGCGAACGCCGCAGCTCGGCGTGGCGGCGGGAGACGTTGGGGTCGCGCAGCACGCACTCGGCGTCCTTCGAGCGACCGATCGTCGCCCGCGGGCCCTCGAGGACGTAGCGCCGGTCACCGAGCGCGACGACGGCGCGGCTCGCGACCGTCGCCACCTGCCGGCCTCCGGCCTCCGGCTCGGGGGCGGAGCGGACGGCCGAGTAGACCATCGTGTGGCCCTCCTCGCCCTGGGTCGGCGGGGCGCCCTCGCGGGCGGGCGGCTTCACCAGGCGGGCCTGGATCCCGAACTCGCCGAGGCGCAGCCGCTCGTCGGTCTTGAACTCGACCTCCGGGCGGGTCAGCAGGTCGTAGTTGCGCCGCCGCGCGTGCTCGAGGAGATAGCCGGACAGCTCCTGCTCGAGCGAGCGCTCGTAGCCCTCGAGCCTGTCGCGGTCACGGCTCGAGAGGAAGACCGTGTACTCGTTCGGGACATAGACCCTGGCGACGCCCGCGGTCTTGTGGGCGTCCATTTCCTTGGCCAGCTTGCGGGCCAGCTCGACCGGCTGGACCTCGGAGCTGAAGGCACGGCTGAAGACGCCCTCGACAAGGCCTTCGATCCGACTCTCGAGGTTGCGCAAGACGCTGATCGGGGAGCTCCCTTCGCGGACGCGGGTGCGGTCCCTCCGAGATGGAGAAACCGGCTGAAATCCTACGGTAGAGCGACGCCGTGACCGACCGCGAGCCAGGCCCCGAGCACCGCGGCGGCGGCGGCCACTCCGGCCCGCAGCAGCAGCGGCGTCGTCCGCTGCGGCGGGGCGTCGGCGAGCCGGTCGAGGGAGTCCTCGATCGCCGTCCCCAGTTCCTCCAGCGTCGGCCGGGATCTGCGCCGCGTCGCCAGCGCCGCGTCGATCGTCGTCGTCAGCTCTCGCGGCAGATCGGGCCGGACACGGCGCAGCGGGCGCGCCCGCGCGCCTATCGCCCGCGCCGTCGCGGCCGGGTTGGATCGCCGGTTGGGGTTGATCCCGCTCCAGCACTCGTACAGCGTCAGCGCCAGGGCGTAGACGTCGGCCTCGGGTCCGGCGCCGCGGCCTTCGGCCTGCTCGGGAGCCATATAGGCGAGGGTCCCGACGACGTCGCCGGGCGCGGTGAGGCCGGCCGCGCCGGCGACCCGCGCGACGCCGAAGTCCATCAGCTTGGCGTGCAGCTCTCCGTTTTCGCTGACGACGACGTTCTCCGGCTTGACGTCGCGGTGGACGACGCCGCGGCTGTGCGCGTGGTCGAGCGCCTCGCAGAGGTCGGCGCCGATCTCGCCGATCTCGCGGTCGCTGAGGGTCCCCTCGTGTGACCTGCGCGCGAGCGTGTCGCCGTCGACCAGCTCGGTGACCAGCAGCGCGTTGCCGTGTTCTTCGCCGATCTCGTAGAGGGTCACGATCCCCGAGTGGTTGAGCCGGGCGGCGGCCTGCGCCTCGCGCATCGCCCTCCCCTCCTCGGCGCCGCCGGTGTCGATCGCCTTGACCGCGACCGGACGCTCGAGCCGCCCGTCCCATGCCTCATAGACGACGCCG
>DASXBC010000223.1:0-2163 GCA_036406355.1 Solirubrobacterales bacterium
AGAACTCGAAGAATCGGGCGACCTCGAGGAAATCACCCAGCGCTGGATGAGCAAGGCTGCCGGCGCTCCCGAACTGAGCTGAGTTCGGCGTCCCCGGCCGGGGTCAGAATGGCGGCGGTTGACCGGGACTGCCGTCATCAGCGACCGCCGCCTCGCGAGGCAGGCTGCGAAACGCCGCAAGCAGAGACGGGGCCAGGCGATCGCCGCCGTGTCCAGCGTCATCGTCATCGGCGGGCTCGCGATCTGGATTCTGACCAGCCCCGGCTGGCCGTCGGTGCGGGAAACGTTCTTCTCCTGGTCGGAATTCAAGAACTCGTTCCCGGAAGTGCTCGAAGGGTTCTGGCTCGACGTCAAGGTGTTCGTCCTGGTCGAGATCGGGGTCCTGATCGTCGGCCTCGTCATCGCCCTGCTGCGAACCAGCGCCGGCCCGGCGCTGTTCCCGATCCGGCTCCTGGCAACGGTCTACACCGACCTCTTCCGGGGCGTTCCCACCCTGCTCCTCGTCTACCTGATCGGTTTCGGGATCCCGGCGCTGCGGCTGACCGGCCTTCCGACCGAACCCGTCGTGCTCGGCGGGATCGCCCTCGGACTCTCCTACAGCGCCTACGTCGCCGAGGTCTACCGAGCGGGGATCGCCTCGGTCCACCGCGGCCAGCGCGACGCCGCGCTCGCCGTCGGGCTGACCGAGGCGCAGGCCCTGCGTCACGTGATCCTGCCGCAGGCCGTGCGTCGCGTCGCGCCGCCGCTCCTCAACGATTTCCTCGCCCTCCAGAAGGACGCCGTCCTGATCTCGATCCTCGGGCCGGCGGAGGCGTTCAGGAACGCCCAGATCATCCAGGGCGAGAACTTCAACTACACGCCGCTGATCGCGGCCGCGCTCCTCTACCTCGTGATCACGGTGCCGCTGGCGCGGATCGTCGACCGGCTCGGCGTCCCGACCGGAGGCGTCCGATGAGCGCGGAGCGCGCAAGCATCCATATCTGGTTCTGTGCGCAGCGAGCGACGCGCGAGGATTTGCGATGAGCGCAGCGGGGGCGCCGGTCCTCGAGGTCCGCGCGGTCAGCAAGGCCTTCGGCGAGCGCGAGGTGCTGCGCGGGGTCGACCTCACCCTGAGCGAGCACGAAGCGATCGCCCTGATCGGCGCCTCGGGCTCCGGCAAGTCGACGCTGCTCCGCTGTATCGACCTGCTCGAGGAGATCGACGATGGCGACGTCTTCCTCGACGGCGAGGTGATAACCGACCCCTCGGTCGAGCCGGTCCCGGTTCGCCGCCGCCTCGGCCTCGTTTTTCAGGCCTTCAACCTCTTCCCCCACCTGACGGTGCTCGAGAATGTTGTCCTCGGCCAGATGCGGGCCCAGCGCACCTCGCGCTCGGAGGCCGAGGAGGAGGGCCGGGCCCTGCTGCGCCGCTTCGGGCTCGAGGGCCGCGAGGGCGACCGTCCCGACGACCTCTCCGGCGGCCAGCAGCAGCGGGTCGCGATCGCCCGCGCCTTCGCCGGCCGCCCGCGCGCCCTGCTCCTCGACGAGGTGACCAGCGCCCTCGACCCGGAGCTGGTCGGCGAGGTCCTGCACGCGATTCGCGACCTCAAGGCGGCCGGGATGACGATGCTGATCGCGACCCATGAGATGGGTTTCGCGCGCGAGGTCGCCGACGAAGTCGCCTTCCTCCACGACGGCAGGATCGCCGAGGCCGGGGCGCCGGACCGGGTCCTGACCGAACCGGAGCGCGACGAGACCAGGCGGTTCCTCGCCCGCCTGCTCGAATCGGGCCGGATCTGAGCGCCGTCTATCTTGGGGAGATCGCCCGCAAGCAAAAGGTCAGCGCCGGTGTCCTCCTCTACCGGGTCGGCGGGGAGGAGCCCGAAATGCTGCTGGTCCATCCCGGTGGGCCGTTCTGGTCCCAGCGCGATCAGGGGGCGTGGTCGATCCCGAAGGGCGGCTCCGAGGACGGCGAGGACCTGCGCCGCTGCGCGCTGCGCGAGCTCGGGGAGGAGCTGGGCCGGGCCCCCGAGATCGAGATCGAAGAGATGGTGGAGCTCGGCTCGGTCCGCCAGAGGGGCGGCAAGGTCGTCCACGCCTGGGCGGTCGAGGGGGACTTCGACCCCGGCGAACTCGACAGCAACACGTTTCAGATCGAATGGCCGCCACGCTCGGGCACCGAGCG
>DASXBC010000224.1:0-6505 GCA_036406355.1 Solirubrobacterales bacterium
GCGCCGGCGAAGTATTCGTCGGGGCCCTGGCGGCCGAGCAGCTGGTTGGAGCCGGCGTCGCCGATCATGACGTCGCCGAGGCTGGTTCCCTCGGTGTCCTCGAGGCCGGCGAGCTTCGTCAGCAGCGCTTCGCTCGGGCATTCTGGCCCGCGGTCGGTCCCGATCAAGCCGGCCCTGCCGGCGGCCATGTCGATGGTGATCGCGGCGTTGAAGTTCGCCCAGTTGGCATTGTCTTCGCCCGGGCCGCCATCGAGCGAGTCGCCGTCGCAGACCGCGTTGGAGATGAAGAGATCGTCGCCGCCGCCGGCGTTGAGCTGGTCGGTGCCGCCATTGTTGGGCACGGCGTCGTCGCCGCCGCCGGCGTTGACGGTGTCGTTGCCGGCTCCGTCGATCAGGGCGTCCTCGGTTTCGCCACCGGTGAGGTTGTCGTTTCCTTCGCCCCCGAGCAGAACGACCGAGGTCGAGGCGGGGAATCCCTGAGACGCGGTCAATGTGTCGTTGCCGCCGTTGCCGGCGAGCAGGATCGAGTCGGGCGGTTCGCTGACGGCGAAGGTGCCCGCCGGGTTGCCGCCGACCGTGAAGCTGACCTGGCCGGAGGCGTAGGAGGCGACCACCGTGTCGTTGCCGCCCGTCCCCGAGAGGTAGAGGGCCGGCCCGGTCGCGGACTGCGCCGCCATCGGCCCCGCCGAGACTTCACTCGGGTCCCGAGGTTCGATTTCGGCGCCCGAGAACTCGCATTCGTGGCTTTCCGCGACGATGCAGCCATCGCCCTCGGCGCCGCCGTAGGCGACATCTTCGCCGCCGCCGCCGTCGATCAGGTCGGCGCCGCCGCCGCCGTAGAACGTCTCGTTGCCGGAGGTCCCGACGATGTAGTCGTCGAAGGGGGTGCCGATGACGGTCTCGAAGTTCGAGTCGCCGGAATTCGTTTCGATTTCATCGACGCCGCCGCCGGTCGGGGCGAGGCCGTCGTTGGCGAAGCCTTGGCCGAGGTTGACGTAGACGCCCCGGCCCTCGGCGCCATCGGGGAACCCGGCGTCTTCGAAGAACGGGCTTTCGTTCGGGAACCCAGGAGTCGCGCCCGTCGCGAAGCTCAGCGTGTCGTTGCCGCCGCCGCTGTCTCCGATCTGGTCGATCGTCGCGTCGCCGCGATCGAAATCGTTCCCCGCTTCGCCGTCGAGCGAGTCGGCGCCGAAGCCGCCCGAGAGGCGGTCGTTGCCGGGCCCGCCGCGGAGTTCGTCGTCGCCGATCCCGCCGTAGAGCCGGTCGTCGCCTTCGCCCCCGAACAGGCGGTCGTTGCCGCGGCCACCGAAGAGCGTGTCGTTACCGCCTTCGCCGAGGACCGTGACGATCCCGCGCGGCGCGTGGATCGTGTCGTCGCAGGGCGTGCCGACGATCGTCTCGCCGACCGTTTCCGGCCCTTCGGCGCAGGTCGGCGCGGCGCCGGCGCCCGGCGCGGCGAGGAGCATCAGGAGAAGACACCCGAGCATCGGCCCGGCGGTTCGGAGGATTCGCATTCTCGGTCTACCTACCCGAACCGGATCGCCGGCTCTCAGTTGCGCAGCGCCGCCGCCCGGGCGGACTCGGCCGCGGCGCGCTCGAGCTCGTCTTCGAGCGGCTCGAGCCGAGGCGTGCTGCCATAGCGGCGCTCGAGCGCGAGCGCGATCAGGTGGTCGGCAAGCCAGGCGTTCTTCGGCAGCAGCGGGCCGTGCAGGTAGGTCCCGATCATGTTGCCCCGCCGCACCCCCTCGAGCCCGTCGTCGCCGTTGTTGCCGAAACCCTTGATCACGCGGCCGAGCGGCTCGGCGCCCTCGCCGAGGTAGGTGCGGCCGCCGTGGTTCTCGAAGCCGGCGATCGTCCGCGGCCCCTCGCCAAGGTCGGCCTCGATCGCGACGTTGCCGATCAGCCGGGGGCCGGGCTCCCGCACGGTTCGGATGTCGGCGAGCCCGATTCCGGGAAGCCGCTCGTCTTCGAGCTGATAGCTGTGGCCGAGCAGCTGGTAGCCGCCGCAGACCGCGAGCATCACGGCGCCGTCGTCGACCGCGGCGGCGAGCGCCTCGCGCTTGGTCGTGACCATGTCGGCGGCGACCGCGCGCTGGTCGCGGTCCTGGCCGCCGCCGAGGTAGAGGAAGTCATGAGCGGCGGGGTCGAAGGATTCGCCGGGGCCGGCGGCGGCGTAGGCGAAGCCGATGCCCCGCCACTCGCAACGCCTCTGCAGGAAGAGGATGTTGCCGCGGTCCGCGTAGATGTTCATCTGGTCCGGGTAGAGGGCCAGCAGCCGGAGCTCCGTCATGCCGCCCTCTCGAGCAGGATCACGGTCGAGCCGATGTGGTCCTCACTGGCGGGGATCTCCTCGCGCCCCAGCGGCTCGAGGCCGGCGGCACGGGCCTCCTCCTCGAGCTGTGGTGCTGAGATCTCCCAGAGCGACACCTCGTCGACGTCCTCGCTCAGCTCCCCGCCGGGGGAGACCGTCTGGCGCAGCCTCCTGACCACGATCAGTCCGCCGTCGAACGCGGTCACCAGCGGCAGGCTCGAGTAGACCCAGCCGTCGACCTCACGGGCGTCGGGAAGCGACGGTGGGCCGTCATCGGGAGCCGGGACGAGGCCGTCGACGATCGCGATGGCGGCGCGCCCGCCCGGGAGCAGGTGCCGGGCGACGCAGGCCAGGCACCGGATCCGCTCCTCCCGGCCGCCGAGCAGCTGCACGATCTGCATCGGAGCCAGTATCAGCCCGAAGCGGCGATCGAGGTCGAACTCGCGGGCATCGGCAGCGACCGCCTCGGCGGGCAGGCCCCTGGCGCGCTCGTTGAAGGCGGCGACGAGGCCCTCGTCGCGATCGAGCCCGACGACCGTGTGGCCGCGTCGCGCGAGGTGGAGGGAGACCCGGCCGGTGCCGCAGCCGAGGTCGAGGATCGGGTCCTCGGCGGCTTCCGCGTGCCGCTCCCAGCTCGAAAGGTCGGTCTCGTAGGCGCCGCACTCGAGGTCATGCCAAATTGCCAACTCCACCGGCGGGTGTTCGTGGTTCATCGCCAGAACTCCTCGGTGAGGCCGCGGGACGAGAGGAGGCGGTGCAGCTCGAGGAGGGCGGTGTAGGTCGGGAGGGCGAAGAGGCGGTCGGGAGCGGCGGCGAGGGCGGCGTCGAGCGAGCGCTCGATCTGAGGCTCGACCGCGATCGCCTCCTCCGCCCAGCCGGCGTACTTGAGACGCAGCGCCATCTCCGAGGCCCGCGTCCCGGCGCAGGTGACCCGCCTGACGCGTCCGGAGAGGAGCTCGAAGTCGGCGTCCCAGATCCAGGAGACGTCGCGGCCGTCGGCTATCCGGTCGTTGAGCCCGATCCAGAGGTCGAGGCCGCCGTGGTCCTCGAGCCGCAGGGTCCGCAGGACCTCGTTCGTCCCGGCGGGGTTCTTGACCAGCAGGATCGACACCCGCTTCCCCGCGACCGCGATCGTCTCGACCCGGCCGAACGCCGACCTGGCGGCGGCGAGCGACGCCGGGATGCGCTCCTCGGAGGCGCCGAGCTCGAGCCCGGCCGCGACCGCGGCGAGCGCGTTGTAGACGTTGTAGAGACCGGGGACGGTCAGCTCGAGGCTCAGCTCCCCGGCGGGGGTGCGGACCGCCACCGCCGAGCCCTCCATCCCGTGGAGCTCGATCCGGGTCGCGGCGACGTCCGGAGCCGGGCGCTCGGCGCCGCAGTTCGGGCACGAGTAGTGACCGAGGTGGGCGACGAATGCCCGCTCGTAGGCGTAGGGGTGGCCGCAGCGCCGGCAGTGCTTGGCGTCGAACGCGTGCTGGAGCTCGGGCAGCGCCTGCGAGGGGTCCTCGATGCCGAAATAGGCGACGCCCTCGCGGCGCCGCTCCTCGGTGTCGCGGCCGAGGTCGGCGATCAGGGGGTCGTCGGCGTTGAGGACGAACCGGGTGCGGCCGACGCGCTCGGCGACCGTCCGCGCCCAATCGTCGGCCAGCACCTCGATCTCGCCGTAGCGGTCGAGCTGGTCGCGGAAAAGATTGGCGAGGACGACCAGGGTCGGGTCGAGCTGCGCGGCGACCCTCGGCAGCCAGGCCTCGTCGACCTCGAAGAGCCCCTCGCTGCCGCCCTGCTCGAGCAGCGCCGTCGCGATCCCCCAGGTCATGTTCGATCCCGCCCGGTTGTGGACGGGAACGCGGCCCTCGCCCTCGAGCACGGCGGCGATCATTCCCGCCATCGTCGTCTTGCCGTTGGTCGCGCTGACCAGGGTGACCCCATGATCGAGGCCGGATCCAAGGCGGGAGATCGCATCGGGGGCGAGCCGCAGCAGCACCCGGCCCGGGAGCGTCGTGCCGCCGCCGCGGCCGCTCACCCGGCTGGCGGCGCCGATCGCGCGCGCGACCGCCCGCTTGGCGCCGAACGCCGTCCCGTTGCGCCCGCTGGCGCTCAATTCAGCCCTCGGCCCGGGGGCGGGGCACGATGACGCTGAGGGCGCGCGGCAGCACCCGCAGCGCTGCCGGCAGGTCGGTCAGGTGCTCACCGTCGGCATAGACGGGAATCGGGCGGCTCGCGCTCAGCTCGAGGTGAGAAGCCCGGAAGACGCGCACCTCCTCGAGCTCGACGTGGGTTCCCTTGAACACCTTCGGCAGGTTACCCGCGAAATGGAGCTTTCCGCCCTCGCCGACCATCACCACGTCGAACAGGCCGTCGTCGAGCTCGGCGTCGGGGGCGACGAACATGCCGCCGCCGAAGGCCCGGTTGTTGGCGACCGAGACCGAGTAGCCGGTGAACCGGATCCGCTCCTCGTCGACCCGCACCGTGAACCGGGCCGGCTTCCAGCCGATCAGGGTGCGGATCGCCGCGTAGGCGTAGACGAGGCTGCCGCGGATGTGCTTCGTCTCGTTGGCGACGCGGTTGGCTTCGGAGTCGAAGCCGACGCTGACGATCCCGAGGAACCGCCGGCCGTTCGCCTCGCCGACGTCGATCACCCGCGAGTGCCCTGCAGCCAGGACCTCAACCGCAGGCTCCGGCTCGTCCGGGATCCCGAGCACCCGCGCGAGGTCGTTGCCGCGCCCGCCGGGGATGATCCCGAGTGGAGTCTCGGCGCCCGCCATCGCGCCGCCGACGGCGCCGATCAGGCCGTCGCCGCTGATCACCACCGGCAACTCGCCCGCCTCGACCGCGCGCAGCGCGGCGTCGACCCCGTGTTCGAGGCTCCGCGTCCTCAGCACCCGGAACTCGATGTGGCGCTGGTCGAGAGCCGACTCGATCCGCGGCAGCAGCTTGAGCGCGCCGCCGCCCGCCGAGGAGGGGTTGACCAGCAGCACGAGGGGAATCTCGGCGCTCATTTACACACCTCGTGCTTCGCTCGCGGCGCGGAGAACCAGGTCGTGACGCTTGCTCGCTCCGCACACATGGCGCCAGCCTAGACGCGGGCGGGAAGGCGGCCCACATAGAACGTACCCTCGCCCGTCCCGCCGATCTCGACCGGCTCGATGCCGTGCTGGAGGAACTTCCAGCGCAGCAGGGAGGGGCGGGTGTAGAACGGCGTCGCCGCGCCCCAGCTCGAGGCGACGATCACCTGGCCCCCCGGTCGCACCACCCGTGCCAGCTCGGCGAAGAATGGCGGCATGTTGAGCTGGGCGACGAGGTCGAAGGAGTCCTCGGCGTAGGGGAGGGCCGAGGCGTCGCCGACCTTGAACGCGACCCGGCCCTCGGGGTCGAGCCCCACCTTCGCGACCGCGGTGTGAATCATCTCCTCGGAGAGGTCGACTCCGCGCACCCGCGCCTGCGGGAACTCGCGGGCGAGGAACAGGGTGCCGGAGCCGGTCCCGCAGCCGACGTCGAGGATCCGCTCCGGAGCGGGTGAGACGTGGAGGACGGCCGCCGCCAGCGGAGCGAGATGGTCGACGCCTCCGGCGCCGGTGCGGTCGTCCCAGCCGGCCGCCCGCTCGGAGAAGAACCGGCGCACCGGACCGCGCAGGAGCGGCCAGAGCCAGGGCGCGCGGGCCGCGACGTTGTTGATCGCGCGGCCGACGGCGAGGTTCCTTCGCGAGATTCCGGTCCGTTGCTCCGACACGCACCGATCATTCCAACTAGGCTTCGCGGCCGATGACCGGGGAGGGAACCGAAGGGCCGCAGATCGACCAGAGGCTGATCATCCTCGGCGTGTTCGCGCTGGTCGCGGTGGCTATCGTCGCCGCGATCCTGATCGGCCGCAGCAGCGGCGGCGGCTCCGGCTCGACCGCCTCCGGCTGCCAGGAAGTAGAAGCGCCCCAACCGAAGCAGGTCAGCTTCAAGGCGCCGAAGCAGACCGTCAAGAAGGGCGAAGAAGTCACCGCCGTCGTCGAAACGAGCTGCGGGACCTTCGACATCGCGCTCGACTCCACGCGGGCGCCGAAGACCGTGAACTCCTTTGCCTACCTGGCCGAAAAGGGCTTCTACGACGACCTCGTCTTCCACCGGATCGCTCCCGGCTTTGTCATCCAGGGCGGCGACCCGCAGGGCACCGGCGTCGGCGGTCCCGGCTACACCATCGTGGAG
>DASXBC010000225.1:0-5130 GCA_036406355.1 Solirubrobacterales bacterium
TAGGCGATCAGGTCGGCGATCGTGATCATCTTCAGCCGGTGACGCTCGGCGTAGGGGACGAGGTCGGGGACGCGGGCCATCGTCCCGTCGTCGTTCATCACCTCGCAGATCACGCCGGCGGGGGTGAGCCCGGCCAGCCGCGCCAGGTCGACGCTCGCCTCGGTGTGGCCGGTGCGCTCCAGCACGCCGCCCTCCTTGGCCCGCAGCGGGAACATGTGGCCGGGCACGACGATGTCGCGCGGGCCCGAGTTGGGGTCGATCGCGACCTGGATCGTGTGGGCGCGGTCGTGGGCGGAGATCCCGGTGCTGACGCCGCCGGCGGCCTCGATCGTGACCGTGAAGGCGGTCTGCAGGGGCGCCTCGTTCTTGGCCGCCATCAGGTTGAGCCCAAGGCGTTCGCAGCGTTCGGCGGTCAGCGTCAGGCAGATCAGGCCGCGCGCCTCTTTCGCCATGAAGTTGATCGCCTCCGGGGTCGCGAACTGGGCGGCCATGACCAGGTCGCCCTCGTTCTCACGCCCCTCGTCGTCGCAGACGATCACCATCCGCCCGGCGCGGATCTCCTCGATCGCCTCCTCGATCGTCGCGAACGGGCCATGCCCGGTTGCGCGCTCCTCCTGCTGTGGCCGTGCGTCGGTCATCCTGCTCACAAATACCTTTCGCGCTTTGCTCGCTCCGCGCTCATGGCTCCTTTCTCGCAGATGGTGACACCTGGCGCTCGACGTACTTTGCGATCACGTCACACTCGACGTTGATCGCCGCTCCGACGGCGATGTCGCTCAGATTCGTCCGCTCGAGCGTCTCCGGGATCAGCGAGACCTCGATCCAGTCGGCCCCGAGCTCCGCGACGGTGAGGCTGACGCCGCTCAACGTCAGCGAACCCTGGGCAACGACATAGCGCATCAGCTCCGGCCCGAGCCGGACCCGGAGCCGGCGCGCGAACCCGTCCTCCTCGGCGGCGACGACCTCGCCGACGCCGTCGCCGTGGCCCTGGACGATGTGACCGCCGAGGCGGTCCGAGGGCCTCATCGCCAGCTCGAGGTTGACCCTGGCGCCACCTTCGAGCCCGCTGAGCGTGGTGAGTTCGAGGGTCTGGTTCATCGCCTCGACCTCGAAGCCGACGTCGTTGACGGTCGTCGCGGTCAGGCAGATGCCGTCGACCGAGACCGAGTCGCCCTCGGCGATTTCGGAGACGAGGCCGGTGGAGATGTGGATCCGCGCCCCGTCGCCGCTGCGGTCGATGTCCTCGACCTGGCCGACGTCCTGGATCAGGCCGGTGAACACCTCACCACTCCCTGAAGCGGGCCGTGATCAACAGGTCCTCTCCGATGGTTTCAACGTCCGTGGACAAAGCGGTCTGGCGGGCGGGTCCTGTCGCCGCAGGGCGCGCGGGTCCTGTCACGCGGGAAGGGGGGGCGCTGGGGGCGGGGTCGTCCTCGACCCCCCCTTCCCGCGCGCCACCCGCGCGAGAGGCCGCCCCGCCGAGCAGGATCGGCGCGATGAAGGTCCGGACCTGGTCGACGGCGCCGGCGGTCACGAAAGCGGAAGCCAGGGTTCGGCCGCCCTCGAGGAAGAGGGAGGTGACATCGCGACGGCCGAGGTCGGAGAGGGCGGATTCGATTCGGTCGGCGGAGGAGTCTCCGGCCGCGACACGGACGTCGGCCCCCGCGCCCCTCAGGGCCTCGACACGTGCGGGGTCTGCCCCCGCGCCGGTGACGACGAGGACCGGGGACTGGTCGAGGGTGGCGATCAGCTGCGAGTCGAGCGGGAGGCGGGCGGCGGAGTCGAAGACGACGCGGAGCGGCTGGCGGGCATCGGGGATGCCGCGGGCGGTCAGCAGCGGGTCGTCGGCGAGGACGGTCCCGATGCCGACCGCGATCGCGTCCGATTCGGCGCGCCAGCGGTGGACGAGCTCACGGCTTCGCTCGCCCGATATCCATGGCGATTCGCCGGGCGCCGTCGCGGTGGCGCCGTCGACGGACATCGCCAGCTTCAGCGTCACCAGGGGGATCCCGGTGCGGGCGTGCTTGCGGAACGGCTGGTTGAGGAGGCGCGCGGCCGTCGCCTCCGCCCCGGCCGAGACCTCGACCTCGACCCCGCCGTCGCGAAGAATCCCGGGGCCGCGCCCGGCGGCCTTCTCCGATGGATCGTCGGATCCGATCACGACCCTCGCGATCCCGGCCTCGAGGATCGCATCGGTGCATGGCGGCTGGCGGCCGTGGTGGGCGCAGGGCTCGAGGCTCACGTACAACGTCGCCCCCGCCGGGTCCTCGCCGCGAGAGCGGCAGTCCTCGAGCGCCGACCGCTCGGCATGGAGGTCGCCGAGCTCGGCGTGGAACCCCTCGCCGATGGCCTCCCCGCCGCGGGCGATGACTGCGCCGACCAGCGGATTCGGGCTGACCCGCCCACGGCCGCCTTCGGCCAGCTCGATGGCCCGCGCGAGGTTTGCCCTATCGGTGGCTGTCAGCTGGGCGTTCATGCGACCGATTGACTCGTCAATCAACTTCATTCTAACCGGGCTTCGACGGGACCTCCGGATACCCTGACCGCCCACGTGAAGCTGATAGTCCAGATCCCCTGCCTGAACGAGGAGGCGACCCTGCCGGCGACGATCGGCGACCTGCCGCGCCGGGTCGACGGGTTCGACTCGGTCGAGCTGCTGGTCGTCGACGACGGCTCGACCGACCGCACCGTCGAGGTGGCGCGCGAGCAGGGCGTCGACCACATCGTCCGGCTGACCAACAACAAGGGCCTCGCGGCCGCGTTTCAGGCGGGCCTCGACGCCTCCCTCAAGCTCGGGGCCGACGTCATCGTCAACACCGACGCCGACAACCAGTACCGCGGCGCCGACGTCGCCAAGCTGGTCGCGCCGATCCTCGCCCGCGAGGCCGACATGGTCGTCGGCGACCGCAGGGTCGCCGAGATCGAGCACTTCTCAGGCAGCAAGAAGTCGCTGCAGAAGCTCGGCAGCTGGTTCGTGCGGCGGCTGTCCGGGACCGCGGTGTCCGACGCGACCTCGGGCTTCCGTGCCTACAACCGCGAGGCCGCGCTCGGCCTGCTGGTGGTCGACAACTTCACCTACACGCTGGAGAGCGTGATCCAGGCCGGGAAGATGCTGGTTGCGGTCGACCAGACCGAGATCGAGACCAACCCCCAGACCCGGGAGTCGCGCCTGTTCGGCTCGACCGGGGCCTACGTCCGCCGCAACGGGCTCTCGATCCTCCGCATCTACGCCCGTTACGAGCCGCTGCGGGTGTTCGCCAGCGCCGGCCTCGTCGTCGCGATCCTGGCGCTCGCCGCCTGGATGCCGTTCCTGCTCGACTGGATCCTCAACGGCGACAGCAGCGGCCACATCCAGTCGCTGATCCTCGGCGCCGTCCTCTTCATCGCCGCTGTCCAGCTGTTCGCGCTCGGCGTGATCGGCGACCTCCTCGCCGGCCAGCGGGTGATGACCCAGCGGGTCTTCGAGCGGGTCCGCCGGGTCGAGCTGGCGCTCGGGGTGAAACCGTCTCACTACGAGCCGGGCGCGCGCGAGCGTTGACCCGGCGCCGGCTCAAGATCCCCGGCAGATCGCGGCAGCCCTCGGCTTCCGCGACGGCCGACTACGGCAGGACCGCGAGCTTCCTCGCGCTCGGCGTCGGCCTCACCGGGATCATCACCTACACCTACTTCTTCATTGCCTCGCACGTCCTCTCGAAGTCGGACTACGGCGAGATCACGGTTCTCTGGTCGGCGGTGTTCATCACCGTCTCGACCCTCTACCGGCCGATCGACCAGCTGCTCTCGCGCCACATCTCCGAGCACCTCGCCAAGGGAGAACCGGTCCGCGAGCCGATCCTCGTCGCGACCAAAATCCAGCTCGTCCTCGCAGCCGGGTTCGCCGTCGTCGCGCTGGTGCTGCGCGGCCCGATCCAGGACGGTCTGCTGAGCGGCAACGAAACCCTCTACTGGATCTACCTCTCGGCGGTCCTGTTCTACGCCGCCAGCTACTTCGCCCGCGGCTATCTCGCCGGCCACCGCCGCTTCGGCCTTTTCACGGCGCTGATCCTCTCCGAATCCTGCTTCCGGACGATCTTCGCCGTCCTCGTCGCTGTCGGCCTCTCGAGCGGCCAATCGGCGGTCGCAATCGGGATCGTCGCCGCGCCGGCGCTGAGCCTGCTGGTGGTGCCGGCGGCGTTCGCGCGGAAAGCGAAAACGGCTCCGCCGCCGCAGGAGCCCGCCGAGGGGTCCGAATTCTCCCTTTCCACGGGCACCGGCTTTGCGGCCGCGGTGCTGCTGATCATGTTCAGCGAACAGGTCTTCATCAACGCCGGGCCGCTGATCGTCCGCGG
Source organism: Solirubrobacterales bacterium (assembly GCA_036406355.1). Classification (GTDB taxonomy): domain Bacteria; phylum Actinomycetota; class Thermoleophilia; order Solirubrobacterales; family 70-9; genus VRUE01. The sequence continues at coordinate 4,329 of DASXBC010000225.1, forward strand.
CTTCGAGGGGGCCGCCGCGGCCGGGTACATCTTCAACGTGATGATGATCGCCAGGGCGCCCCTGCAGCTCTTCCAGGCGGTCTCGACCAGCATCCTCCCCCACCTCACCAGCCTCCACGCGCGCGGCGACGAGGAGAGCCGGACCGAGTTCCAGCGCTCGGTGCGGATGGTGCTGCTCGCGCTCGCCGGCTTCACGGTGCTGGCCGCGCTGGTGGTGCTCGCCGCCGGGCCGGAGCTGATGCAGCTGGCGTTCAGCAAGAAGTTCACCTACGACCGCGGTGGCCTCCTCCTGGTCACGCTCGGGATGGGCCTCTACCTCTCCTCGGTGACGGTCAACCAGGCCTGCGTCGCCCAGGGGCAGGTGCGACGCGCCGCGGCGCGCTGGATCGGCTGCGCCGCCTTCTTCATCGGCTGGTGCCTGCTACCCGTGATCTCGGAAGAGTTCCGCCGGGTCGAGATCGGGTTCGCGCTCACCGCCGGCCTGCTCCTGACGCTCCTCTACGTGATCTACCGCCGGCCGCACGAGCGAGCCGAGGACGTGCCGCGGGTGGGGTCGACCGAGGAACTCGAGGCCCAGCTGGCGGCCGTGGAAGAGGGCGGTGTGTAATTGGAATGGGAGCGCACGACGCCGAGCTGATCCTCGTCGCCGGCTGCCTGCTCGCAGCCGGCATCGTCGGGGCGCTTCTCGCCGACCGGATCAGGATCCCCGGCCTGCTGCTCTTCCTCGGGCTCGGCATGCTCGCCGGCTCGGAAGGGATAGGCGGGATCAATTTCGACGACCCCGAGCTCGCGCGAACCCTGG
>DASXBC010000226.1:0-6481 GCA_036406355.1 Solirubrobacterales bacterium
TCGAGCGCGAGCGCGAGGCGAAGGAGAAGGCGATCGCCGCCGCCGAGGGCAGGCTCGCGGAGATCGAGTCCCAGGCCGAGGAGGCGGAAAAACGGGTCGAGGAGGCTTCGCGGAGGGCTAGAGAGTCGGCCGCCACGGGTGCCGATGCCGACGCCCGCGCACGCGAAGGCGCGGCGGCCTGGCTGCGGGGGCAGATCGAGGCGATTCGCGAGGAGGCGAGGCGGAAATAGGCTCCGGCCGCGAGTTCGACGTGGCCGTCGTCGGCGGTGGCGCGGCTGGCCTCTGGTCGGCCATCAACGCCGCAGAGGCGGGAGCCGATGTCTGCCTCCTCTCCCGCACCCCTCTCTCCCAGAGCGCCAGCTACTGGGCGCAGGGCGGGCTCGCCGCGGCGCTCGAGCCCGGCGACTCGCCGGCCCGCCACGCCGCCGACACGATCGCCGCCGGGCGCGGCTGCTGCCGGCCTGCCGCCGTCGAGGTTCTGGTCGAGGAGGCGCCGGAGATCGTCCGCGAGCTGCAGGAACGGGGCGTCGCCTTCGACCTCGACCCCGACGGCGACCTGGCCCTCGGCCTCGAGGGCGGTCACACCCGCCGCCGCATCGTCCATTCGGGGGGCAGTCAGACCGGCCACGAGATCACTTCGAAGTTGGCGGCGATGGCCTCGGCCGAGCCGCGGATCGAGGTCCGCGAGATGACCTCGGTGACCGCCCTCTGGAGCGCGGGGGACAGGTGCCACGGCGTCATCACCGAGGACGCGCCGGTCGCCGCGGCGGCGACGGTGCTCGCGACCGGCGGTGCGGCGGCGCTGTGGCGGCGGACGACCAACCCCCGCGGGGCGATCGGCGCCGGCCCCGTGATCGCCGCGAGCGCCGGCGCCGACCTCGCCGATCTCGAGTTCTGCCAGTTCCACCCGACCGCGCTCGCCCTGCCCGGCACGGGGTTCGACGGCGTCCTCATCACCGAGGCCGTCCGCGGCGAGGGCGCCACCCTCCTCGACGCCTCCGGCCGGCGGTTCACCGACGAGCTCGCCCCGCGCGACGCTGTGACCGCGGCGATCCTCGACCGGATCGAGGCCGACGGCGTCGACAGCGTCCGCCTCGACCTCCGCGGGATCGATCCCGCGCGCTTCCCGAACGTGTTCGCCTCGCTCGCCGAGGCCGGGCTCTCGCCCGAGGAGGAGCCGGTCCCGGTCTCGCCGGCCGCCCACTACACGATGGGCGGGATCGCAACCGACCTCGACGGCCGCTCCTCTCTGCCGGGCCTGTTTGCTGTCGGCGAGTGCTCCTGCACCGGCCTCCATGGAGCGAACCGCCTCGCCTCGAACTCGCTCAGCGAGTGCTTCGTGTTCGGCGGCCGTGCCGGGTGCGCCGCGGCGGCGGATCGGTTCGACGGAGACCGGGAGCCGCCCCCGGAGCGCCGCTACGTCCCGCCGGCGGAGGCGACCCGCGACGCGGTCTGGCGCCTCGCCGGGCCGATGCGCCGCCTGGCGGGGCTGCAAGAGCTGCTCGGCGACCCCTACCCGCTCGCGGTCGCGATCGCGACCGCGGCGCTCGAGCGCGAGGAGTCCCGGGGCGGCCACCTCCGGGCGGACTTCCCCAACCTCGACCCCGGCCTCGACGGCGTTCACATCGTCGTCGGACCCGACGGCGCCACGCGCCGCGAGAGATGGCGCTGAGGGCGGCCTGATCGGATGCTGCTAGGGGTCGACGTGGGCGGAACCTTCACCGACGCGGTCCTGATCGACGGCGACCGGATCAGGACCGCCAAGGTCCCGACCACGCCCGGGGACCAGTCGGTGGGCGTGATCGCCGCCGTCGAGGAGGTCATCGGCGGCGGCGACCCGGGCGACGTCGAGGTCTTCGCCCATGGGATGACGGTCGGGACCAACGCCCTGCTCGAGGAAGCCGGCGCACGCACGGCGCTGATCGCGACCGCCGGCTTCGGTGACCTGCTCGAGATCGGCCGCCAGAACAGGCCCGAGCTCTACCGGCTCTGCGCGCCCAAGCCGCCGGCCCTGGTCGGGCCCGAGATGCGATTCGAGGCAGCAGAGCGGGTCGGCCCGGATGGAGTCCTCGAGGCCCTGCCCGCCGAGGAGCCGGGGCGGCTGGCGGAGCTGGTCCGCGATGCGGGGGCCGAGTCGGTGGCGGTCTGCCTCCTCTTCTCCTATCTCGAACCGGCGCACGAGCAGCGGATCGCCGAGCATCTGCGCAGCGAGCTGGCGGGGGTCCACGTCTCGGCCTCGCACGAGGTCCTTCCCCGGATGCGTGAGTTCGAGCGCTGCTCGACGACCGTTATCGACGCCTACCTCTCGCCGCTCCTCGGCCGCTACCTCGGCGCGCTGGCCGCGGCGGCCGAGGACGCCGGCCTGCCGCGTCCGCTGGTGATGCAGTCCTCGGGCGGGGTCGCCGACCCCGGCGAGGCGGCCCACGCCGGCGCCTGGAGCGTGCTGTCGGGACCCGCCGGGGGCGCGGTGGGGGCAGGCCTCGTCGCCCGCGCCGGCGGCGACGGGGACGCGATCGGCCTCGACATGGGGGGCACCTCGTGCGACGTCTGCGTCGTCGAGGACGGCCGCGTCAGGAGGACCGACTCGCGGATGCTCGAGGGCCGCGTTGTCCAGCTGCCGATGGTCGACGTCCACACCGTCGGAGCCGGCGGCGGCTCGATCGGCTGGTGCGATCCCGGCGGAGCGCTGCGGGTCGGACCCCGGTCTGCCGGCGCCGACCCCGGGCCCGCCTGCTACGGGCGTGGCGGCACCGAGCCGACGGTGACCGACGCCAACCTCCTGCTCGGCGTCCTCGCGGCGGACTCGACCCTGGCCGGCGGCGTCGAGCTCGACGCCGACGCGGCCGCCGCCGCGGTCGGTGCCCTGGCCGGATCGCTGGGGATCGGCGAGCTCGAGGCCGCGGAGGGGATCGTGCGAATCGCCAATCAGGAGATGGTTCGCGCGCTGCGGGTCGTCACCGTCGAGCGCGGCGTCGACCCCCGCCGCTTCGCCTTGCTGCCCTTCGGCGGCGCCGGCCCGATGCACGCCGCCGCGATCGCGGCCGAGCTCGAGATCGGGCGGATCCTCTGCCCGCGGGCGGGAGGCGTGCTCTCGGCGCTCGGGCTGTGCGCGTCCGACCGGCGCCGCGACACGACCCTGACCGTGATGCTCAGCGGCGAGGACCTCACGGCCGAGCGGGTCGCGGCCGAGGTCGGCGCGCTGATCGCCCAGCTCGGCGGCGACGACCTCGACGATCCGGAGCCGGAGATCTTCTACGAGATGCGATACGCCGGCCAGGCCTTCGAGCTACCGGTCCAGGGCGATGCGCGCCCCGACCCGGCCGACCTCGTCGAGCGCTTCGAGCGCGCCCACGAGGAGCGCTACGGGCACCGCGACCCCGACGGCGAGGTCGTCCTCGTGCACATCCGGCTGGCGATGGTCGCCTCTGGCCCCCGGCCGGCGCTCGCCGCCTCCCCCGGGGAGCGCCTCGTTGAGAGCAGCCGTCCAATCCGGTTCGAGGGAGACTGGCTGGAGACGCCGGTGCTCCGCGGTGAGCCGGCCGCCGGGCTCGACGCCGAGGGACCGGTCGTCTTCGAGCTGCCGGATGCGACGTTCGTCGTCCCCCCCGGCTGGTCGGCGCGGGTCGAGGAGACCGGGACGATCGCGGCGGAAGTGAGGCGATGAGCGCGCTCGACCCGATCACCCTGCAGGTGATGATCGGCGGCCTGCGCGCGGCCTGCGACGAGATGGGCGCGACCCTGATCCGCTCGGCCTACTCGGCCAACATCAAGGAGCGCCAGGACTGCTCGACGGCGCTGTTCGACGCCGGCGGCGAGCTGGTGATGCAGGCCGAGCACATCCCGGTCCACCTCGGTTCGATGCCCGACGCCGTCGCCGCGGTGCTCGACCTCGAACAGCGCCCCGGCGAGGCCTGGATCCTCAACGACCCCTTCCGCGGCGGAACCCACCTCCCCGACATCACGATCGTCTCGCCGGTGTTCGTCAGCGGGGTCCTGCTCGGGTTCGCCGCCTGCCGTGCCCACCACGCCGACGTCGGCGGCCCGACCCCGGCCGGGATGCCAGCCACCTCGGTCCGACTCGAGGATGAGGGCGTCGTGATCCCGCCGATGAATGCCGGCATGCACGAGCTCCGCGACATCGCCGCGCGGATGAGGTTCCCCGAGCAGCGCCTCGCCGACCTCCGCGCGCAGCGGGCGGCGAACAGGGTCGGCGCCGAACGACTGACCGAGCTCGCGCAGCGCCATGGCCTAGACCGGCTGCGCAGCGGGATGAAGGAGATCCTCGCCTACGCCGAGCGCCGGACCCGTGCTGCGCTCGCCGCGCTCCCCGATGGGGCCCACCGGGCCGAGGACGTGCTCGAGGACGACGCCGGCGGTACCGCCCGCGACGTCGTCCTGCGGCTCGAGGCGACGATCTCGGGCGACTCGCTCACGCTCGACTTCGCCGGCACCGACCCCCAGGTCGAGGGCAACCTCAACTGCCCGCTCTCGGTGACGAAAGCGGCCGCCTATTTCGCCGTCCGGGTGCTGACCGATCCGGACGCGCCGCCCTCCGCTGGCGCCTACCGCCCGATCGAGGTGCGGGCGCCGGAGGGCTGCCTGCTCAACGCCCGCGAGCCCGCGGCCGTCGCCGCAGGCAACGTCGAGACCTCGTCCCGGGTCGCCGACCTCGTGATCGCCGCCCTGGCGGGCGCTCGCCAGGTCCCGGCTCAGGGACAGGGGACGATGAACAACCTGACCCTGGCCAACGAGGACTTCGCCTACTACGAGACGATCGGAGGCGGCCAGGGTGCCTGTCCCGACGCCGACGGGCCGAGCGCGATCCACGTCGCGATGTCGAACACGCTCAACACCCCGACCGAGGCACTCGAGGCGGAATTCCCGCTCCGCGTCCGCGAGCTCTCGGTCCGCCGCGGCAGCGGCGGCGAGGGCACGCACCGCGGCGGCGACGGGATCGTCCGCGAGATCGAGGCGCTCGCCGCGATGCGATACACCCTGATCACCGAGCGCCGCCGGCACCCGCCGCGGGGGCTCGGCGGCGGCTCCGACGGCGCCCGAGGGCGCAACCTCCTCAACGGCGACGAGCTGCCCGGCAAGGCCGAGGGTGACGTCCGTCACGGAGACGTCCTGCGAATCGAAACTCCGGGCGGGGGCGGTCGTTCTTAACGAAACGAAGATTTTGAGATTTAAGGCTCCTGGTCTAGAATGCCGGGCCTTGGACGGGGCTTCCCGCCTGGACATGTTCCGGGGCGCCTTCCTCCCCAGTCGCCGAGTTATCGACCTTCTTAGGTACTGCTTTCAAATGCCGATCGCTTTAAAGGAATGGGCCGTGACGGTCCGCGCCCTCGCCGAGGGCGAGCAGCTGTTGACCCTCCGCAAGGGAGGCATCCGCGAGGAGAACAAGCACTTCGAGCTCGACCACGAGCGCTTCTTCCTCTACCCCACCTTCGACCATCAGCAGAACAACCTCGTCCGCGAGTCCCACCATCCCGAGCTGAGGCGCGCTCTCGAGGAGGGCGTATGGCCCGACGAGGACCCGCCGCCGCGCGCCCTGCTCCAGGACGGCGGCATCCCGCAGCCGGACCGGGTGCGGCTCCGCTGCTGGGCAGAGGTGACCGACCACTTCACGATCAACAGCCCCCGCGTCGTCGACGAGCTATCTCCGTTCTACGTCTGGACCCCGGACTACGCGGAGAAGCGGCTGAACTGGAAGCGGCGTCACCCGCTCCACATCCTGCTGCTGCGGGTCCACCGGATCCCGCGCCCGGTCACGGTCCGCGTCCGCGACGAGTACCACGGCTGCCACTCCTGGGTCGAGATCGACCGGGAGCTCCCGTTCGAGGGCACTCCGGTGATGGCGGACGAAGAGTACGAGCGCGCCCGCCAGGAGATCCAGGCGGTCTGCGCCGAGCGCGAGCCGGTCCTCGTCTGAGCCGACCTCAGGAGTAGCCTCGCCTGCGATGCCGTGGGTCGAGACGAATTCGCTCAGCTTCACCGCGAGGCACGATTCCGGCGACACGTCATTCGCTGAGGGAACGCTCGACCGGATGGAGGAACTGCGGCTGCGGCTCGAGGACCGCTTCGCCGTCGTGCCGGGCGAGGTCACGGTCGTCGTCCACACCAACCCCGCCCTGCTGGCGATGGCCCATCCGTTCCTGCCAGCGGCGCGCTGGTCAGCGGCCCCGGCCGGCCGCCGCTACCTCGCCGGCTGGGCGATGGCCAGCGAGCTCCACGTCCTCAACGACCTCCACATGGAACGGCGCGCCGCCGGCGACGACTCGCGCGAAGCCCTTCGCGGCACCGCCGAGCGCCTCTACGCCCAGCTGGTGATCGCCGCCAACAATCCCGACCTGCCGCCCTCCTGGACGCCGCGCCGGTTCGCCCGTTACCTCGGCTGGGCGTGGCTCGTCGAGGGGGCCGCCCAGTACTTCTCGCGCCAGGTCGGGCTGTACCGGGCGGCTGTGATCAGCCGCCTCCGCGA
>DASXBC010000227.1:0-5740 GCA_036406355.1 Solirubrobacterales bacterium
AGCCGGCGACCACCACCGCGGCGTCGGTGTTGCCGCTCTCCTTCAGGCCGCAGGCGACGGCGCCGGCGGCGCGGCGGACGCCGTCGAGCACCTTCTCCATCGGCAGCGCCTCGCCGATCTTCCCGGTCGCGCCGATCGCCACGGCGGAGGGATCGAGGTCGAGCTCCTCCGCGGCCGCTTGCTGGATCGCGACCGAATCGCGCATCCCCTGCTCGCCGGTCGCGGCGTTCGCGTTGCCGGCCTTGACGGCCGCGGCGCGGATCGCGCCGAAGTCGAGGCTCTCACGGCAGAGCCGCACCGGCGCCGCCGCGGCGGCGTTGCGCGTCAGCAGCAGCGCCGATTCGCAGCGCTCCGAGCCGGCGACCACCACCGCGGCGTCGGTGTTGCCGCTCTCCTTCAGGCCGCAGGCGACGGCGCCGGCCGCGAACCCCGGTGCGAGCCGGGCCGGGTCGAGCTCCTCGACCCCGGCCGGCGGCGCGACCCAGCGCGAGTGGAAGAAGCCGTCGCTCACCTCAGGCCCTCCGTCTCGTCGAGCCCGAGCATCAGGTTGAGGTTCTGGACCCCCTGGCCCGATGCCCCCTTCCAGAGGTTGTCGATCGCCGAGAAGGCGAGGACGCGACCGCGCTCCTCGACCGTGACGTAGACGTGGCACTCGTTGGTGTCGCGGACGTCGCGGACGCCGGGCGGACGGTCGACCGCGTGGACGAACGGCTCCCCCGCGTAGCGCTCGGCGTAGAGCGCCTGGACCTCCTCCTTGGAGATCGGCTCCGAGAGGGTCGCGTAGCAGCTGGTCAGCTCGCCCTGGTCGAGCGGCATGAGATGGGGAACGAAGGTGACCGGCGCCGGGCTGCCGAGCGCCGTCAGCTCCTGTTCGATCTCGGGCCGGTGGCGGTGACCCTCGGTCTTGTAGGCGAACGCGTTCTCGTCCATCGAGACGTAGTGCATCTCGTCCCCCCCGCCCCGGCCGGCGCCCGACACGCCCTGCTTGGCGTCGATCACGACGTCGGTCAGGGCTCCCCGCTCGGCCAGCGGGGCGAGGGCGAGGACGCTCGCGGTCGGGTAGCAGCCCGGCGTCGCCACCAGTTCGGCCTCCCTCAGCTGCTCGCGGTAGAGCTCGGTGAGGCCATAGACGGAGTTCTCGAGCAGTTCCGGCGCGCCGTGCTCCCCGTACCAGAGCTCATAGGTCGGCAGGTCGCGGAGGCGGAAGTCGGCGGAGAGGTCGACGACGAGCACTCCGAGCCCGCGCAGCGCGGCGACCGTCGGCGCCGAGGCGCCGTGCGGGTAGGCGACGATCGCGGCATCGATTCCCTCGAGCCGGTCGAGATCCAGTTCGGTCAGCTCGAGCGGAACCCGGTAGCGGGGGTAGAGCCGGTCGAGCCGGGTGCCGGCATCGCTGCGCGAGGTGATCGTCGCAAGCTCGAGCCGCGGGTGGCGCCAGACGATCTGGGCCGCCAGCGCCCCGGTGAAGCCGGACGCCCCGGCGACCAGAACCCGCGCCGCGGGGTCGCCCTGAAGCGGCTGTTCGCCGTGGTCACTCACGCAGCGTCCCCCCGATCTCGCCGAGCTTGGCGGCGATCGAGTCGCGCAGGCCCGCGACCTCCTCGTCGGTGAGGGTCCGGTCGGCGGCGCGGAACTCGAGCCGCAGCGCGAGGCTCTTGCGCCCCTCGCCCAGTTGCTCGCCCTGGTAGAGGTCGAAGACCTCGGCCGACCGCAGCAGCTCGCCGCCGCCGGCGAGAATCGCGGCGCGGACCTCGGCCCCGGCAACCGAGTCCTCGACGACGACCGCAAGGTCCTGGAGGACGGCGGGATGGGTGGTCAGGTCCTCGAACTCCTCCCGCCAGGCCGGCGAGGCTGCGACGAGCGCGGCGAGGCCGACCTCGAATGCGCCCGCGGCCGCGACGTCCCAGGCCCGGCAGACGAGCGGGTGGACCTCGCCGACCCAGCCGGCGGCGTCGCCGCCGACGACGACGGCGGCGGAGCGGCCCGGGTGGAGGAACGGCTCCGACGCCGGCTCGAACGCGAGCTCGACGCCGAGCCTCGCCGCCAGCCCCTCGAGTACGCCCTTGATCGCGAAGAAGTCGGCGGCGACCCCAGCCGATCGCCACGACCCCGGCCAGAGGTCGCCGACCGCAAGCGAGGCGATCCGGTGCGGCTCGGCGAAGGGCGCCGGACGCCGGCCGGGGAAATTCCCGGCCAGCGGGCCGTCCCCGATCTCCTCGGGCGGGAGGTAGACCCGGCCGGACTCGAACAGCGCGACCCGCTCGGCGCCGCGGGCGAGGTTGCCGCGGGCGGCGTCGAGCAGCGACCCGAGCAGCGTCGTCCTCATCGCCGATTGGTCCTCGGAGAGTGGATTGGAGATCGTCACCGCCCCCGCGCGCGGGTCCTCGGCGCCGATCCGCAGCCTGGCGGGCTCGCCGGGGTCGGTGAAGCTCCAGCCGACGATCTCGTCGAACCCGAGGTCGCGCATTCCGTCCTCGGCCCGGCGGCGCAACCGCTGCGGGCGGGTGAGCCCGCCGACCTGGCCCAGCGCGGTCGGCAAGGTCGAGGGCAGGTGCTCCTCGAGGCCGTGGATCCTGCCGATCTCCTCGATCAGGTCGACCTCGCGGGTGACGTCGCTGTGGCGGTCGGCCGGTACCTCGACCAGGAGCTTGCCGTGGGCGGTGTGGATGTGGAACCCGAGGCGCTCGAGGTACTCGATCTGTTCGGACTCCCCGATCTCCATCCCGAGCAGCCCCTCGACCCGCTCCTCGCGGAGGCCGATGTGGTGATGGGGCGGCAGCTCGCCGGCGGCGACGTCGATCGTGCCCGGGACGAGCTTCGCGCCACAGAGCTCGACCATCAGCCGCGACGCGATCCGCTGCGCGCGCATGCAGAGGTCGGGGTGGAGCTGCTTCTCGAACCGCGATGAGGCCTCGGAGCGGAGCCCGAGCATCCGCGAGGTGCGGAGGATGTTGGTCCCGTTCCAGTTCGCGACCTCGAGCAGCACCCTGGTCGTCTCGTCCGAGACCTCGGAGACTTGGCCGCCCATGATGCCGGCGATGCCCGAGGGCCCGTCGCGATCGCAGACGAGGACGGTCTCGTCGTCGAAGGTCCGCTCGGTCCCGTCGAGCGTGGTCATCGTCTCCCCCTCGGCGGCGGCGCGGACGATCAGCGCCCCGTCGGGCACGCGGTCGAGGTCGAAGGCGTGGAGCGGCTGCGCGGTCAGCAGCATCACGTAGTTGGTGATGTCGACGACGTTGTTGATCGGGCGCTGGCCGGCCGCCGTCAGGCGCGCCTGCAGCCAGGGCGGCGACGGGCCGATCTCGACGTCGGTGAAGACCCGTGCGGTGAACCGCGGGCAGAGGGCGGGCACCTCGACCGTGACCGAGGCGTGGTCCTCGGCCTGGCCCTCGCCCTCGGCATGCGCGTCGTCCTCCCAGGGCTCGGGGCCGAGCGGAGCGGTGGTGACGGCATGGACCTCGCGCGCGACCCCGTAGACGCCGAGGCAGTCGACCCGGTTCGGCGTCACCTCGAGCTCGAGGACCGGCTCGGCGAGCGGCAGCGTCTCTGACAGCGGGGCGCCCGGCTCGGGCCCCTCGTCGAGGACCATGATCCCGTCGCTGTCCTCGCCGAGCTCGAGCTCGGCGGCCGAGAGGATCATCCCCGAGGAGGTGACGCCGCGGAGCTTCGCCTCGCCGAGCTCGACCCCTCCCGGCATCGTCGCCCCCGGCAGCGCGACGCCGACGGTCTGGCCGGCGGCGACGTTCGGCGCCCCGCAGACGATCGTCCGCGGCTCGGGGTCGCCGGTGTCGACCGTGCAGACGCTGAGCCGGTCGGCGTCGGGGTGCGGCTCGCAGGTCACGACCCGGCCGATGACGAAGCCGTCGCCGCTCGGCGGGCCGATCGTCGCGACCCGCTCGACCTCGGTCCCGGTCATCGCCAGGCGCACGGCCAGCTCCTCGGCCCCGATTTCGGGGTCGCAATGCTCGCGCAGCCATGAGTACGGGACGCGCATCAGAGAAACTGCTCCAGCATCCGGACGTCGTTGTCGAAGAAGCGCCGCAGGTCGGGGACGCCGTGGCGCAGCATCGCGATCCGCTCGACCCCCATCCCGAAGGCGAAGCCCTGGACCCGCTCGGAGTCGTAGCCGTTGTCGGCGACGAAATCGAGGACGTTGGGATCGACCATGCCGGCGCCGCCGACCTCGACCCAGCCGATGCCCTTGCAGAGGCCGCAGCGCTCGCCGTCGGCGAGCCTGCCCGTCCCGTCGCAGACGAAGCATGAGACGTCGAACTCGACGCTCGGCTCGGTGAACGGGAAGTAGTGGGGCCGCATCCGCACCCTGCGGCTCTCGCCGAAGATCGCGCGCAGCATCTCTTCCAGCGTGCCCTGGAGGTCGGCGAGGGTGATCCCCTCGCCGATCGCGAGCCCCTCGACCTGGGTGAACATCGGGCTGTGGGTGGCGTCGGAGTCGCGCCGGTAGACCTTGCCGGGGATGATCAGGAAGACCGGCGGCGGCTCGACCTCCATCGACCGCGTCTGCACCGGCGAGGTGTGGGTTCGCAGCAGGACCTCGGGGTCGGACTGGATGTAGAAGGTGTCCTGGAGCATCCGCGCCGGGTGCCCGGGCGGATGGTTGAGCGCGGTGAAGTTGTAGTAGTCGTGCTCGACCTCGGGCCCATCCATCACCCGGTAGCCGAGCCCGATCATCACGTCCTCGATCTGGCGTGACGTGCGGGTTATGAGGTGCAGGTGACCGGCCGGCAGCGACGGCGCACCCGGCAGGGTGACGTCGACCCGGTCCTCGGCGAGCCTCGTCTCCAGCTCGGCCGCGTCGAGCTCGGACGCGCGGCCCTCGAGCAGCGACTCGAGCTCCTGGCGGGCGCGGTTGGCGCCGCTCCCGACCGGCCCCCGCTCCTCCTCCGGCAGCTCGGCGATCCCGCGCAGGATCGCGGTCAGCTCCGCTTTGCGGCCGAGGTAGCGGACCCGGAGCTCCTCGAGCTCGGTGGTCCCCGCCGCGGCCTCGATCGCCGCAGCCGCCTCGGCTCTTATCTCCTCGATCCGGTCAAGCATCCTCGGCGGCCTCTCCAATCGCGGGCGACGATATCCGCTGTGCGCCTATCGCCGCGGCGGCGGCGACGTTGAGCGACTCCGCCGCCCCCGGGCGCAGCGGGATCGTCACCCGCCGCCGGCAGCGGTCGAGCACCTCCCGCGGCAGCCCCTCGCGCTCGGCGCCGAGGCAGATCGTCGCGCAGCCCTCGAGCGCCTCGGGGCCGGAGCCGCCGTGGGCGACCATCGCCGCCCGCGGCTCGGGGGTCGCGTCGATCTCGGCCCGGGCAAGTGGCTGGGCGAAGATCGCCCCCATGCTCGCCCGCACCGCCTTGGGGCCGTGAGGGTCGGCGCAATCCGGGCCGAGGACGACGGTGCCGCCGAGCAGCGCACCGGCGGTGCGGACGATGGCGCCGACGTTGCCGGGATCGCCGATGCCGTGGAGGTATACGCAGGGGGCCTCGACGGCGTCTGTCCAGCGCTGCGGCCAGACCGCGATCGCCCGCGTCCCCGACCCCAGGGCAGAGACCTCGGCGAGGAGCTCGGCGCCGACCTCCTCGCCGCCGAGGCCCGCGCCGGCCGCGGTCAGCACCACGCTCGGCTCGGCGCCGGCGGCGCGGCCGGCGTCAAGGAGGTCCTCACCCTCGGTCACGAACAGCCCCTCGCGATCGCGATGGCGACGATCGCGCAGCTTCCGGACCAGCTTCAGCTT
>DASXBC010000228.1:0-2643 GCA_036406355.1 Solirubrobacterales bacterium
GTCGGCCGCGTTCAGCCCCTCGGTCCGAGCCCGCACCGCCAGTCGTGCGCCGCGCGGGTCCTGACCCTGGATCGCGAGCAGGCGCTCGGCGACGGCTGTCGGGCCCGGAAGGGTGGCCGTGAGGCCCTGCGAGGAGAGGCGCTCTGCGAGGGCTCGGCGATTCAGCCGACTTCGCGCAGGTCGATCACGAAGATCAGCGTTTCGTTCGGCGGAATCGCGGGCGGGCTGCCGGTCTGGCCGTAGCCGAGTTCGGGCGGGATGATCAGTTCACGGCGGCCGCCTACCTTCATGCCTTCGACTCCCTGGTCCCAGCCCGGGATCACTTCGCCGGCACCGAGGGTGAAGGTGAATGGTTCGTTGCGGCTCCAGGAGGAGTCGAATTCCTTGCCGCTCTTGTAATCGACACCGACGTAGTCGACCGTGATTTCGTCGCCGGACTTGGCTTCTTCGCCGCTGCCTTCGACCAGGTCCTTGACTTCTAGCTGCTTCGGCGGCGCGCCCTTCGGCGACTTGACGACCGGCTTCTTGGTGGTCGCCGAGGATTCGGCGGCCGCCGGCGCTGATTCGGCGGTTTCGGAACCAGTCGTCGAATCGCCGCCCCCACAGCCGGCAATCGCGATCGCGGCGCAGGCGGCAAGTATCGGCATCTGGATTCTCACGGCGGCGGATCCTAGAGAAAAGGGACCGGGCGCGTCAGTAGTTGCCGGAGATCCGGTCCCAGGCCCGGCGCAGTTTGTCGTGGAGGTCTTTCGGAAGCACGTCGTCCGGGGTGGCCTCGAGGGAGCCGGGATTTGCGCTCGGCTCGGGCAGGCGCTCGGCTTCGGCCGCATTGATCTTGAGCACCACGCCGCGGTCGTAGACCTCCTCGACCTGGGGCGCGTCGGCGAACCGATGGCCTCCCGGCAGGACGCTGGTGTCGAGGACGATGCCGTCGAAGACGTCGACGTCGGGGTCGGCGAGGACGTGCTCGACCGAGCCCAGCTTCTCGCCGTCGCTCGAGTAGACCGCGACCCCCGGCTGCAGCGCCAGGTAGGAGCTCGGCTCACCCAGATCGTCCATCGCGGCGACCCTATCGCCCGACCGGGCTGGGCGTAGACTCCCCCCGGGAGCGATGGCGACGAACCTGGCATCGATCGTGACGACCGGCGCTGAGCGGGCGCGGGAGGACCCGGCGATCCGGCTCGGGGACCTCGAACTCAGCTACGGAAGCCTCGACGACCGCAGCGCGCGGCTGGCGACTCTGCTCCGCGAGCGCGGGCTCGAGCCCGGCGATCGCGTCGGGGTGATGCTGCCAAACGTGCCGGAGTTCCCGATCGCTTACTACGGGGTGCTGCGGGCCGGCGGCATCGTCGTCCCGATGAACGTCCTCCTGAAGCGGCGCGAGATCTCTTTTTACCTGCAGGACTCCCGCGCCAAGCTCGCGCTAGCTTGGCACGCGTTCTGCGGCGAAGCGCGCGATGGCTGCCTCGACGCCGACGCCGAGCTGATCGAAGTCGAGCCGGCCTCGTTCACGGCGACCCTGGAAGGCCACTCGCCCTCCGAGGGCCTGGCCGAGGTCGCCGACGACGACACCGCCGTGATCCTCTACACCTCCGGCACGACCGGCAGCCCGAAGGGCGCCGAGCTGACTCACGACAACCTCTGGCGCAACGCCGACGTCTCCTCGAGGACGACCTGCGAGATCGCCTCCGGCAACGTCGTCCTCGGGGCGCTTCCGCTTTTCCACTCCTTCGGGCAGACGGTCGCGATGAACGCGTCACTGAGCGTCGGGGCGTGCCTGACGCTGGTGCCGAAATTCGATCCCGGCGACGCGCTGGAGACGATGCAGCGCGACCGCGTCACCCACTTCTACGGCGTGCCGACGATGTACGGGGCGCTTCTCCACCACCCCGAGCGCGAGAGCTACGACACCTCGCCGCTCTGCACCTGCATCACCGGCGGCGCCTCGATGCCGGTCGAGGTCCTGCGCGGGTTCGAGGAGGCGTTCGGGGCGATCATCCTCGAGGGCTACGGCCTCTCGGAGACCTCGCCCGTCGCCTGCTCCAACCATCCCGGGCGCGAGCGCAAGCCGGGCTCGATCGGGGAGCCGATCGAGGGCGTCGAGATGATGGTCGTCGACGAGGACGACAAGCCGGTCGAGCAGGGCGAGGTCGGCGAGATCGTGATCCGCGGCCACAACATCATGAAGGGCTACTGGAACCGGCCCGACGCGACCGCCGAGGCAATGCGCGGCGGCTGGTTCCACAGCGGCGACATGGCCCGCACCGACGAGGACGGCTACTTCTACATCGTCGATCGCAAGAAGGACCTGATCATCCGCGGCGGCTACAACGTCTACCCACGCGAGGTCGAGGAGGTTCTCTATGAGCACCCCAAGATCCGCGAAGCGGCGGTGGTCGGCATCCCCCATGACGAGTGGGGCGAGGAGATCGGCGCCGCGGTCGTTCTCCACGAGGGCGAGGAACTGGCCCCGGAGGAGGTCAGCACCTACGTCAAGGAGCGAATTGCCGCCTACAAGTACCCGCGCGTCGTCGGGTTCCTCGACGATCTCCCCAAGGGCCCGACCGGCAAGATCCTCAAGCGCGAGATCGACGTTCCCGCCGCCGCCTGAGCGTCCCTGTCCCTACCCGCCGAGGCGGTAGG
>DASXBC010000229.1:0-12590 GCA_036406355.1 Solirubrobacterales bacterium
GACCGCGACGCCGGTGAAGGTGCCGCGCAGCTTGTTGACGACGAGGGTCGCGAGGCACTCGCCCTCGACGTCCTCGGCGACGATCAGCAGCGGCTTGCCGCCCTGCATCACCTGCTCGAGCACCGGCAGGATGTCCCGCACCGAGCCGATTTTCTGGTTGGCGATCAGGATGTAGGGGTCCTCCAGCACCGCCTCCATGCGGTCCTGGTCGGTGACCATGTAGGGCGAGATGTAGCCCTTGTCGAACTGCATGCCCTCGGTGAACTCGAGCTCCATCCCGAAGGTCTGGCCCTCCTCGACGTTGACGACGCCGTCTTTGCCGACTTTCTCGATCGCGTCGGCGATGACATTGCCGATCTCGTCGTCGGCGGCCGAGATCGCGGCGACACGGGCGATCTGCTCCTTGCCGGCGACCTCTTTCGACTGCTTCTCGCGCAGGTTCTCGACGACCTGGTCGACGGCTTTCTCGATCCCGCGGCGCAGGGCCAGCGGGTTGGCGCCGGCGGCCACGTTCTTCAGCCCCTGGCGAACGATGATCTGGGCCAGCAGCGTCGCCGTCGTCGTGCCGTCGCCGGCGACGTCGTTGGTCGCGGTCGCGACCTCGCGGACGAGCTGGGCGCCCTGGTTCTCGAAGACGTCCTCGACCTCGACCTCGCGGGCGATCGTGACGCCGTCGTTGGTGATCGTCGGCGCGCCGAACTTTTTGTCGAGCACGACGTAGCGGCCTTTGGGGCCGAGGGTGACCTTGACGGCGTCGGCGACAGCGTCGACACCGGACTGCAGGGCCCCCCTTGCCTCCTCTTTGTACTTCAGCTCCTTATGAGCCATCTGATTTCAGTCCTCCTTCTCTTCTAAGTCCTATGGCAGGGCTAGCCGAGCTTGGCGAGGACGTCCGACTCGCGCAGCACGAGCAGCTCCTCGTCTTCGACGGTTACCTCGGTGCCGCCGTACTTCGAGTAGAGGACCTCGTCGCCATCGCTGACGTCGAGCGGCCGGCGGCTGCCGTCCTCGTTGATCGCGCCATCGCCGACGGCGACGACCTTGCCCTTCTGCGGCTTCTCTTTGGCCGTGTCGGGAAGGACGATCCCACTCGCGGTCGTCTCCTCCTCCTCGATCGGCTTGACGATCAGCCGGTCCCCGAGGGGCTTCAGCTTCATCCGTGTACCTCCGTTTGTGCGGTCAGAAGTTTCGAACTGGTCCTGGCACTCACTGGTTGAGAGTGCCAACAGGTCAACGAGGGAAAGATAGCGAGTTCGGGCCGTCAGCCACAGGCCAGCAGGCGGCAGCCGAGCAGCCGCGCGATCCCCTCGCCGCCGCGAGCCATCACCCAGTCGTGATTCCACTCGAAGATCGGCCTGGCGACGGGGGCCAGCAGGTTCATCCAGGGCCGGGTCGTCGCGACGTTCCACTCGTAGAGGACCGCGGTCGCGCCGTCCTGCTCGAAGAGCCGCCAGCGCCCCACTCCCTGCAGCTCGCCGAGTGCATCGGCCTCCAGCAGCAGCGGCCGCTCGACCCTCGTCGTCCTCACCTGGAACTCGACCCGGTAGGGCAGCAGGCTGCGCCAGACCATCCGCGACACCGCCCCAATCCGGTCGCCGTCGCCGTCGTCGATTTCCTCGACCTCCTCGACCCCCCGCCACCAAGCGGGCCAGTGCTCCTGGGCGTAGATCGCCTCCCAGACCGACTCCCGAGGCGCGTCGAGGAGCCAGGTCGTCAGGAACTCGTAGCGGGCCACTTCAGTTGTGGTGAGGGGTCTCGCCGTTGCCGAAGTGGGCGCCCGGGGGCTCGACGATCTGCGAGAACCGGATCACAGTGACGATGTCGTCGTTGGCGATCGGCACCCCGTAGATCTGCTCGAGGAACTTGACCTCCTCCTCGAGCCGGCGGAACTCCGGGTTGTCGTGCTCGATATCGCGCGGGGAGAGGTCGCCGACCTTCTTCACCTCGACGTCGTCGATCACCGCGGCGAAGATTTTCTCGCGCGGGCTGTGGCGGAAGCCGACGGTGATCCAAACCACCTGGCCGCGCTCGTACTTCGACGTCTTGTCGCCGAGCCTGATGGTGGCCGTCTTGCGGGCACGCTTCAGCTGGTCTACGAACACCGCGGAATAGAAGTTCAGTACGTAGATCCCGCCGCGCATGCCGGAGCGAGCGTATCTGACACCCCGACCCTGCGTGACGAGCGGGGTCCGATCCGTGTTAGTAATCCGGACTGGGTTTCTCTCGCAAAGGGCGGGTATGGAAAGGTTGATGGGAGACGTCGCGCGCTGTGTTGGGGTTGCCGCAGTTTGCGGACTCTTCCTGCTACTCCCGCTCGCCGGCAGCGCGGCCGCCGTCACCTGCGGCGGCAAGCAGGCGACGATCGTCGGCACTCCCGGCGACGACCTGATCGTCGGCAAACGCGCGAGCGACGTGATCTACGGCGGCGGTGGCGACGACCGGATCGTCGGCGGGCTCAACGGAAACGACCGGATCTGCGGCGGGCCGGGCGACGACGAACTGGTCGGCGGCCGCGGCTACGACGCCCTCTACGGCGAAGCGGGCGACGACAGGCTCGAGGGGGAAACCGGCGCCGACCGGCTCGACGGCGGCGCCGGAGACGATGAATTGCGCGGCGAAAAAGGCCCGGACCGGATGCTCGGCGGGCCCGGCGACGACCTCCTGGTCGGCGAAAGGGGCAGCGACGAAGCCGAAGGGGGCGGTGGCGACGACCGGATCAGCGGCGAAAAGGGCAACGACCGGCTGGAAGGCGGGACGGGAAATGACACTCTCGACGGCGGCGCCGGAGACGAGCCCGTCCTCGAGGGTGGCCCGGGCAGCGACACCGTCATCGGCGGGACCGGGATCGACCACGCCGACGGCGGGCCGGGCGACGGCGACGTGGTCCGCGGCGACAGCGGGATCGACTACCTCAGTGGCGGCGAAGGCGACCGCGACATCGTCTCCTACGCCAGTGCCACCCGCCAGGGCGTGGTCGTCGACCTCGAAACGGGGCGGGCCAAGGGCGACGGCCACGATGCGCTCAGCGGCTTCGAGGACGTGGTCGGCTCGCCGCAGGGCGACGAGCTCGAGGGGGATTCCGCCGCCAACCGCCTCGACGGCGGCGTCGGCGACGATGCGCTCGACGGCGACGGCGGGACCGACGAAGCGTTCGGCGGAGCCGGCAGCGACGAATGCGAACAGTTCTCGGTCGAGTACTCCTGCGGCCCCGAACCGGAATCGCACGGCGACAGCGCCTACGCGACCCTCGACCAGGGGCTCGACGGGATCAGCTTCGTCGTCCAGGGCGGCCCCGGACCGGACTCCCTCACGGTCGGATTCGAAGAGGGTGCCTGGACGGTGACCGACAGCGGGCCGCTGTTCGCGGGCGAAGGATGCCTCGCGACAGGCGCCGATTCGGTCAGCTGCCCGTCGCCACTCGCCACCGAGCTCCTCGTCGTCACCGGCGGCAACGGCAACGACGCGATCGAAATCGGCTCGACCGTCCCGGTGACGACGAAGGCCCGCGTCAACGGCAACGCCGGCTCCGACCGGCTGTTCGGCGGGCCCGGCGAAGACGTCCTCGAGGCCGGCGAGAACTACAACGGGCCCGACGACGGCCACGACGAACTGGTCGGCAACGGCGGCGGCGACGTCCTCTACGCCGACCCCGGCGCCGATCGGCTGCTCGGCGGCTCCGGCAACGATCTGCTGGTCTCCTCGGTTCCGACCTGCCAGGGCCACACGTTCTCCGGAGGCAGCGGCGACGACACCGTCTCCTACGGCCGCTCCAACGCCGCGATGCGGATCGAAATCGGCGGGACGGGCGGCCCTCCCGGCTGCGCCACCCCGGACCAGATCGGCGCCGACAACGAGAGCCTCGAGGGTTCCGACGGCCCCGACGTCCTGATCGGCGACAGCGGCGACAACAGCTTCCTCGGCCACCTCGGGGCCGACACGTTCCTCGGCCGCGGCGGCGATGATTTCGTCGACGCGGTCGACGGGGCGGCGGACCGGATGATCGCCTGCGGTCCCGGCGAAGGCGACGAAGTCATCCGCGACCGCGTCGACCCTACGCCGACAAGCTGTTGAGTTATTCCGTTCCGCCTATACCGCATTTTTAGTAGACAGAGGCATGGCGGGGCTGTAGCGAGCGCCGTTTCCAGTCGATTGGGAGGTCTGGAATGGCTCAACTGGGCAAATCGACCCCGCGCAGGGTTGCGGGGCTTCTGCTGTTGTCAGCGCTCGTCCTGCTGGTCCCCGTGTCGGCGCAGGCCGGCGCCGCCAGCTGCGACGGCCGCCACGCGACGATCGTCGGCACCCCGGGCGACGACGTGATCGTCGGCAAGCGCGCCAGCGACGTCATCTACGGCGGCGGCGGCGACGACACGATCAGCGGCGGCCCGAACGGCAACGACCGGATCTGCGGCGGGCCGGGGAACGACGTGATCCGGGGCGGCCGCGGCTACGACTCGCTGTTCGGCGAAGAAGGCGACGACCGCCTGTTCGGCGAAAGCGGCGCCGACCGCCTCGACGGTGGCTCGGGAGACGATGAAATCGAAGGCGCCGATGGCAACGACGGCCTCGACGGCGGCCCGGGCGACGACCAGCTCCGCGGCGCGAAAGGCCCCGACAAGATCTTCGGCGGCTCGGGCGACGACTTCCTCAGCGGCGACAAAGGCGATGACGAGCTCGAAGGTGGCGGCGGCGAGGACCAGCTCGTCGGCGACAAGGGCAACGACCACCTCGAGGGCGGCAGCGGCGACGACCGCGTCGACGGCGGCGCCGGCGACGACCCTCAGGTCGACGGCGGCGGCGGCACTGACGTCGTCTTCGGCGGCACCGGGATCGACGACGCGAGCGGCGGCGCCGGCGACGGCGACATCGTCCGCGGCGACTCCGGCGTCGACACCCTCGACGGCGGGCCCGGCGCCGAGGACATCGTCTCCTACGCCAGCGCCACCCGCGGCGGCGTGACCGTCGACCTCGCCACCGGGAAGGCGAAAGGCGACGGCCACGACACGCTGGCCGGCTTCGAGGACGTCGTCGGCTCGCCGCAGGGCGACACGCTGATCGGCGACGGCGGCCCCAACCGACTCGACGGCGGCGTCGGCGACGACAACCTGGAGGGGGGTGGCGGTGGCGACGAAGCATTCGGAGGGGCCGGCACCGACAACTGCTCGGACTTCGTCGCCGAACAGTCATGCGGGCCCGAAGCGAGCCCACCCTCCACCGGCGCCTTCGCGATCCTCAACGAAGGGCTCGACGGCACCAGTCTTGTCGTCCAGGGCGACGCCGGCCCGGACAATCTCGCGGTCAACTTCGGCCCCGGCGGCTGGACGATCACCGACGGCGGCCCGATCTTCCCCGGCAGCGGCTGCATGCAGACCGCCGCGACCGCGGTCAGCTGCCCCTCGATCTCGGCCACCGGGCTGCTGGTCATCACCGGCGGCGCCGGCGATGACCAGATCAGCATCGGCCCCGGCGTCCCGCCCGGCGTCAAGACCCGCGTCAACGGCAACGGCGGCTCCGACGTCCTCAACGGCGGCCCCGGGGACGACGTCCTCGAAGCGGGCGAGAACTACAACAACCCCGACAACGGCAACGACACGCTGAACGGCAACGGCGGCAGCGACGTCCTCTACGCCGATCCCGGCGCCGACGTCCTCAACGGCGGCGCCGGCAACGACCTCCTCGTCTCCTCGGTCGCCACCTGCCAGGGCCACACATTCAACGGCGGCCCCGGAGACGACACCGTCTCCTACGGCCGCTCCGACGCGTCGATGAGGATCCAGCTCGGAGGCAGCGGCGGGCCGCAGGGCTGCGGCGACGACGACCACGTCGACGGCAACAACGAGAGCCTCGAGGGATCCGACGGCCCCGACGTCCTGATCGGCGATTCCGGCGAAAACAGCTTTCTCGGGCACAAGGGCGCCGACACCTTTCTCGGCAAGGGCGGGTCCGACTTCATCGACGCGCTCGACGGAAGCCACGACAAGGTGATCAACTGCGGCGGCGGCGCCGGCGACGACATCCTCAGAGACAAGGTCGACCCGACCCCCGTCGCCTGCCCCTAGCCCGGCGAGTACCCCTCCTCCCCGACGAGCGGAACGAACCGGCAGGGGCCGATCTCCTCGCCGAGAAGCTCCTCGCCCCGGCGGCGGAAGACGGTGAGCATGTCCGCCGCGCGCCCGGCGATCGGGACGACGAGCCGGCCGCCCTCGCCCAGCTGCCCGAGCAGGGTCGCGGGCGGCTCCGGCGCGGTCGCGTGGACCGCGATCGCCTCGAACGGGGCCAGCTCGGGAGCGCCGCGACTGCCGTCGCCGACGCGGATCTCGACCGCGCCGACACCGAGCGAGTCGAGGGTCAGCCGTGCCGCGGCCGCAAGCGACGGATGGCGCTCGACGCTGATCACCTCGCCGGCGAGCCGGGCGAGGACCGCCGCCGAGTAGCCCGAGCCGGTCCCGACCTCCAGAACGCGCTCGTCGCCGCCGAGCTCGAGCGCCTGGCAGATCGCGGCAACGATCCACGGCTGTGAGATCGTCTGACCCTCGCCGATCGGCTGCGCGGCGTCGGCGTAGGCGCGCGATCGGTACCGCTCGGAGACGAATTCCTCGCGCGGGACCGCTCCCATCGCCGCCAGGACCCGCTGATCGGATATGCCCCGCCTTCGCAGCTGCCGCTCCACCATCGCCGCGCGGAGCTCGGCGAAATCCCGCATCTCAGCGATTGTGGTGCCGGCCGGCGCTCAAGAAGGAGAGGATTGCAGGCCGATGGCCGTGATTGAATGCCTCGGGAAGTTCGACCAGTGCCTTCTGACGGCATGGAGGGAAGATGAGATCGACCAGGCTTCGCCAGCCCTCACCGGGCCTCGTGATCGGCGCCATCGCGCTGTTCGTGGCTCTTGGTGGAACCGGTTACGCGGCGACGCACTCAGGCAGCACCCCGACCAAGGCACAGGTCAAGAAGATGATCGCGTCCTACGTCAACGCCCACAAGAGGGAATTGACCGGCCCGGCTGGGGGCGCGGGCGCCACCGGGGCGCCGGGGCCGGCCGGGGCAGCAGGACCCGGCGCGGTCCGGATCGTCGCGAGCGGGAGCTCGGCCGAACCGGCACCGCAGCGGGCCGGCACGGCGGGCCCGTGGGAAGTCACTCTCACATGCTCAGCGTCTGCGCCGAACGCGACCATGGTCGTCCACGGGCCGGGGACCGGGGTGGGCACCACCTGGCTCGCCGTCGGCTCAAACCCAGGTAACACCTTTGTCGGGACGCCTGTGCTGGCGGAGGGGCTCAACCTGTCGGTCAACGACGGCGCCCAGCTGAGCGACACCATCTTCCTCCGCTCCGGATCGACCTTCTACGAGCTGAACACCCTGATCACCGCCGAAAACGGTGGGCTCTTCTCGAACTGCGATCTCGTCGGCGACGCGATCCCGGTTTCCTAGCCTCGGGCCGGCGTTTCCGGCAACGGTCGGCGGGTAGAGGTTCCTCGACCAGATCTCGATCGGAGGAACACTTGATCGTTCTAGGAATCATCTGCCTGATACTTGCCGCGATCTTCAACATCGGCTTCCTATGGGCGATCGGTGTGATCCTCGTCGTCCTCGGCGTCATCTTTTGGATCCTGGGCTCGATGGGCCGTGCCGTGGGCGGCCGGCGCCACTACTACTGACGGCTACGGGCCGGAAGCTGGACCAGCGCTCGCCGAGGGGGCGGGCGTGCCGGCCGTGGGGGCCTCGTCGCGCAGGTAGAGCAGGATGCTGACGACGATGATCCAGATCCCTGCCAGCCCGAATCCGATGAACCCGGCCGGGGTGAAGCTGATGATGAAGATGATGATCCCGACCCAGCCGAGCCAGGTCGGCAGCAGCATCTTGTCTCTCAGCAGCCACAGTGAGCTGGCGAGAATCATGGTCGCGAGCCCCATCACGAAGGGAAGGAAGAAGTCCGAGTCGATCGCATTCAGCGCCTGGGCCGCATTGGGGTCGATGTCGCCGGCGTAATCGGCCAGAGCGAAGTGCAGTGTGGCGGCGGTCGCGAACCCGCCGGAGGCGATGAGGCCGGCTCCGAGTGCGACGGTCGGCAGGATGCCGCGCTCCGGCCTGGTCACTTCGAGGCGCTGCTTCAGGGTCGCCGCGAAGAAGATCAACGCGACCGCGCCGAGGGCGAGCACGACCGCGGCGATCATCTCCTTGGTTTCGTGATCGGAATAGAAGGAGACCACCTTCTGCGCCGAATCGTCGCCTTCTGGCGTGCTCCCGCCGATGGCGAAAAAGGCGATCAACGTCAGGACGACGAAAAGCGCGCCGGTCAGTGGAGCAAGGTTGCGTTTCTGCTGCATCTCAGACCTCCCAAGGGTTGTGTCAGCCGCCACGATCCTCTCAGCGCCGACGGCGGAAATCCAGAAGCCGCTTTCTAGAAGATGTAATTGCGGAGCTTCGCCGGCTCGAGCACGGTGACGCGGCCGCGGCCGGGGCGGACGACGCCGGCCCGCTCGAGGTCGGCGAGGAAGCGGCTGACGCTCTCGCGGGAGGTGCCGGCGAGCTGGGCGAGGTCGGCCTGGTTCATCCGGATCGTCACCTCGGCGCCCTCTCTCCCCTGGCCCTCCTCGGCGACGAGCTGGGTGAGCACCCCGGCGACGCGGCTCGGCACCGTCTGGAAGGACTGACGGGAGATCCGCTCGTTGGCCGTCCGCAGGCGCCTGACGAGGGCGGCGACGAGCTTGACCGTTATCTCCGGATGGCGGGCGAGCAGCGCCCGCACCTCGTTCGCCGGCAGCGCCAGCAGCTCGCTGTCCTCGAGCGCCTCGACGCTGGCCGAGCGCACCTCGCCGTCGAGCATCGCCAGCTCGCCGAAGATGTCGCCCGGGCCGAGGGTCGCGAGGGTGATAGCCCTGCCGTCGGAGTGCTCGCGGGTCACACGGAAGCTGCCGCTGCGGATGATGTAGCAGGCGTCCGAGTGATCGCCCTCGTGGAAGACGCGGGTCGCGGCCGGGAACGAGCGCGGGACCGCGACCAGCGAGAAGCGCTCGAGCTCTGCCTGCTCGAGGTCGGAGAAGAGCGGGACGCTGCGAAGCAGCTCGACCGGGCTCGGACTCCCCACCGAATCCTCCATTGGCGTGATTATCGCCACATCCGGGCTCAGCTTGCTGCCGCGGTCAACCGTCGCGGCCCGCGAGCGAAGCCGGCCTGGAGCAGCGCCTCCTCGTTTCCGGACCCGATCACCGGCTCGCCGTCGAGCTTCTCGATCGAGAGCTTCGGCAGCCGGCCCGCCGAAACCGCCTCGGCGAGCGCCCCCATCGCCTCCCCGAGCGCAGCCTCGTCGAGCTCGGTGAGGCGAAGGATGCTGCGGCCCCCGCGCTCGACGTAGACCAGCGCCTCGCCGTCGCGGAGGAGTAGGTGGGCACCGGGCGCCCGCGCCGGGCGCCGGCCCGATTCCGGCTTCGGCCAGGGCAGCGCGGCGCCGTAGGGGTTGGCGGGGTCGGTGGCGGCGAGGACCTGGAACTCGCCGCCCGTTTCCGGCAGTGAGCGCAGCCGCTCGACCGCGCCGGCGAGGGCGAACTGCGCGCCGCCCAGCCCCTCGACGAAGTAGCCGCGGCGGGCGGTGCCGAGCAGCTCGAGGTTTGCGAGCTCGGGATAGAGGGTCGAGAAGCCGCCGGGGACCCCCTCGGCGAGGACCGTCTCGCGGGTGACGATGCCGTAGCGCTCGAGCATCAGCTCGGCCTGGGCGCGGAGCTTCGGCCCGGCGCCGGGAGCGTTCTCGAACAGCGGCGCCGTCAGCGACCAGCGGCCCTGGACCGCGGCGCCGCCGGCGGAGCGGCGGCGGGCGAAGCGGCGCCCCTGACGCTCCTGGGCGGCGACCGCGCGCAGCCGCGGCGCCCGCAGCGGGGCGAACGCGTCGTTCGTGACCTCGCCCGACCAGGCGAGGTCCCACAGCGCTGAGTGGAGCTCCTCCGCCGGGTAGTCGAGGTCGGCGAGGAGGTCGAGCCAGAACGAGGGGCCGGCGACGAGGCGCTCGCGGATCGCGTCGTGCGGCTCCCCCTCGACCGGCTCGATCTTCGCGTTCGCGGGCGGCGGCCCGGCGAGCCGGACGTCCTCGCGGAAGTAGAGGGCGATGCGCCCGTCGTTGCGCCCGAGGGCGCCGGCGCCGACCCAGACCAGCTCGCCGCTGGTGCAGAGCTCGTCGAGCCAGGTCGGCGAGTAGGCGCCGAGCCTGCGCGGGAGGACGTCACCCTCCCAGACCTTCGGCGTCAGGGCCACCCCCTGGAGCGGCAGCAGGGCGTCGCGGAGCCGGTCGGGCCCGGCGCCGGCGGCACGGTGCGCGTCGACGTTCTGCCAGCTCGGCAGAAAGCGGGCGAAGCGATCGCGCGCGGCGGGCTCGACTTCGCGGCGCAGATGGGCGAGGCTCGCGCGGCGAATCCGGCGCAGAACCTCGGAGTCGCACCACTCGCGCTCGCTGCCGCCGGGGAGGAGCTCGCCGCGGACCATCGCGCCCTCGCGCTCGAGCTCGCGCAGGGCCGGCGTCGGGTCGACCCCGTAGCGGCCGGCGAGCTGCGCGGTGGGGAATGGCCCGTGGGTGCGGGCGTAGCGCCGCACCAGCGCGCGTATCGCGTCGGGATGGTTCTCGAGGAACGCCTCCGGCAGCCCGGGCGGCGGCGGCACCCCGAGGGCGTCGCGGTAGAGCCCGGCGTCCTCGGCGGCGATGTAGCGCTCCTCGCCGGCGATCCGGACCAGCGCCGCGCGCCGCTCGGCGACCAGCTTCTCGAGCATCGTCGCCGCCGAGTAGGCCTCGCCGACGCGCTCGGCACACTCCTCGGCGCCGAGATCGCCGACGCCGCGGAGGATCTGCTGCAGCGCGTCGCGATCGCCGGCCCGCCCGGCCTCGGTGCGGTGCTGGAGCTGGGCTTCGACCTCCTCCAGCGCCGCCGGGTCGATCAGCTCTCGAAGCTCGTCCTGGCCGAGCAGCTCGCGGAGGAGGTCGCGGTCGAGGGCAAGCGCCGCTGCCCGCCGCTCGGCGTTCGGCGTGTCGCCCTCGTACATGTAGGTCGCGACGTAGTCGAAGAGGAGCGAGGAGGCGAAGGGTGAGGCGGTCGGCGTCTCGACCTCGACCAGGCCGAGCTCGCGCGAGTGCAACTTGCGCAGCAGCTCGGTCAGCGAGGGCAGGTCGAGGACGTCGCGCATGCACTCGCGGTAGGTCTCGAGCACCACCGGGAAGCGGGGGAAGTCGCGGGCCACTTCGAGCAGGCTCTGCGACTTCAGCCGCTGCTGCCACAGCGGCGTCCGTTTGCCCGGATAGGCGCGCGGGATCAGCAGCGAGCGCGCCGCGCTCTCGCGGAAGTGGGAGCCGAACAGCGCCGACCCCGACAGCTCTTCCACGACCAGGTCCTCGAGCTCGTCGGGCTCGACCATCACCAGGTCGGCGGGGGGCGGGTCGTCGGCGTCGGGGAGGTGGATGACGATCCCGTCGTCGGACCAGATCGCGTCGGCCTCGAGCTCGCGCTCGTTGCGGATCTTCCGCGACAGCGCCAATCCCCAGGCGGCATGGACCCGGCCGCCATACGGCGAGAGGACGCAGAGGCGCCAGTCGCCGATCTCGTCGCGGAAGCGCTCGACGACGATCGTCTCGTCGGAGGGGACGACGCGCGTCGCGGCCTGCTGCTCGCGCAGGTAGGCGACGAGGTTCTCCGCCGCGCGCCGGTCGAGGTCGTACTCGGAGGACAGCTCGGCCGGCTCGCGCGAGACCGCCTCGCGGGCGAAGGCGCCGATCGCCTGCCCGAGCTCCGCCGGGCGGCCGACCCCGTCGCCCTTCCAGAACGGCACAGCGCCGGGCAGGCCGGGCGCCGGGGTGACGATCACCCGGTCGCGGGTGATGTCCTCGATCCGCCAGGTCGTCGCCCCGAGCAGGAAGGTCTGCCCGGGGCGGGCCTCGTAGACCATCTCCTCGTCGAGCTCGCCGACACGGCGGCCGTCGGGGAGGTGGACGCCGTAGAGGCCGCGATCGGGGATCGTGCCGGCGTTGGTGACCACGAGCTGGCGGGCGCCTTTGCGGCCGTGGACCGTGCCCTTCGTCCGGTCCCAGACGATCCGCGGTCGCAGCTCGGCGAACCGGTCGGACGGGTAGCGGCCGTCGAGCATGTCGAGGACGTTCTCGAGCTGCTCGCGCGAGAGCTCGCGAAACGACTCCGTCGCGGTGACCAGGCGCTCGACCTCGTCGACCTCCCACTCGTCGAGGGCCGCCATCGAGACGAGGTGCTGGGCGAGGACATCGAGCGGGTTCTGGGGGATCACCGTCTCCTCGATCTCGCCGGCCCGCATCCGCTTTGCTACCACCGCGCACTCGAGCAGGTCGGCGCGGAACTTGGGGAAGATGCGGCCCCGCGAGACCTCGCCGAGCGAGTGCCCGGCGCGGCCGACCCGCTGCAGCCCGCGGCTGACCGACTTCGGCGACTCCACCTGGATCACCAGATCCACGGCTCCCATGTCGATCCCGAGCTCAAGCGAGGAGGTCGCGACCAGGCACGGGAGCTTGCCCGACTTGAGCATCTCCTCCACCACGACGCGCTCCTCGTGGGCGAGGGAGCCATGGTGGGCCCGGGCGATCTCTTCGAAGG
>DASXBC010000230.1:0-16741 GCA_036406355.1 Solirubrobacterales bacterium
CCCGCCGCGGTTCAACCTCCGCAAGCAGGGCTCGGTGCGGGTCCTCAGCCCGTTCCTCGGCCGGACGGTGAAGTTCGGCGCCTCGCTCCCGGTCCACAAGGGCGACATCGTCGGCCTCACGGTCCCGACCTGGGCCCCGGCGTTCGCGCAGGGCCTGTCGTCGAAAAACTCCTGGCGGGCCAGCCGCGAACCGGGCAAATGCACCGCCACGACCGACGTCCGTCAGGGCCAACCGCAGCAGCGCGTCGGCCGACGCGCCACCTACGGTTGCCGCTATTCCACGGCCCGGCTGCTCTACACAGCCACCGTGGTTATGCCCTAGCTCCGCGCCCCTGAGATCAGGCGGCCGAGGGGAGGACCGACGGCGTCGCCTGGTCTTTCGGCAGCGCCGCGGCGCTCGCGATCAGGCTCTGGAACTCGTTGAGCGCCAGATGCGCGACCGCCTCGAGGATCTCCTCGTCGCTCCAGCC
Source organism: Solirubrobacterales bacterium (assembly GCA_036406355.1). Lineage (GTDB taxonomy): Bacteria > Actinomycetota > Thermoleophilia > Solirubrobacterales > 70-9 > VRUE01. The sequence goes on from DASXBC010000230.1 coordinate 471, forward strand.
GATCTCCCGCGCCTCCTCCTGGAGGTGGTGGGGGGGATATCCGTCGGCCTCGAGCGTGGCCTTGAGAAAGGCCAGCAGCGCCGCCTCCTTCGGGTCGTTGGAGGCGAAGTTGCGAGCCCTCGTCACCTCGTCGAGGCCGAGACCCGCGCGCTTGGCCGATTTGGCGTGCTGGGCGATGCTGTAGGAGTCGTGACGATGCTCGGCGACCGCGAGCGCGATCCGCTCACGGGTCGGGCGCGGCAGGACGCCGCTGCGAAGCTCGGAGCGCATCCGCGTGTAGGCCCGGAGCACCGATGGAGCGCCGGCGAGGACGCCGACGAACTTGGTGACCGCGCCGCCGGCCGCCTGGATGCTCTTGAGCAGGGGAGCGCTCTCGTCGGGGGCCGTCAACTCGTCGTGGATGTGGAATCTGCTTACCGCTGTTTTGACTGTCACTGGCTTCTCCGCTTTCAGCTCCGAGGCGGCAAATTCCGCTTTACAGAGCCTTTACCTTGCCTTTACTTTACTTTAGGCCGATTACTTACTTGGGGTAAGTTATACCGGGTCTCGACGCCTCCCGCAAGCCCTGCGGTCAAGCGTCTGATACCCGGATTACGCGCGATCGCACCTCTGCGGTTCAGTTCGCCTATCTTTGCGACTCCAACGACGGCGCGAGCCAAGGAGGCCGGGATGGCAGACAGACCGAAGAGTGCCGCCGATGTTCAGGCGATCGTCGAGGAATCCGGCGTCCGCTTCGTGCGGCTCTGGTTCACAGACGTCCTCGGTCAGCTGAAGAGCTTCTCGATCAATGCCGCCGAGCTCGAGGACGCCTTCGATGGCGGGATGGGATTCGACGGGTCCTCGATCACCGGCTTCAACCCGATCGAGGAGTCGGACATGATCGCGATGCCCGACCCCTCGACCTTCGCCCTGATCCCCTGGCGCCCCGAGGAGGAAAACGCGGTCGCGCGGATGTTCTGCGACATCAGGGTCCCCGGCGGCGAGCCCTACGAGGGCGATCCGCGCTGGATCCTGCGGCGGGCGATGAAACGCGCCGAGGAGCTCGGCTTCGACGCCTACAACATCGGCCCCGAGCTCGAGTACTTCTACTTCCGCTCGGCGAAACCGGAGGATGGCCGGCCGGAGGTGCTCGACGAGGGCGGCTACTTCGACCTGACGACGCTCGACGCCGGCTCCGACGTCCGCCGTGACACCGTCCTGGCGCTGGAGAAGATGGGCATCCACGTCGAGTACACCCACCACGAGGTCGGCCCCTCCCAGCACGAGGTCGACATGCGCTACAAGAACGCGCTCGAAATGGCCGACGACTGCATGACCTACCGCATCGTCGTCAAGGAGTACGCGATGAAATACGGCTGGCACGCGACCTTCATGCCGAAGCCGCTTTTCGGCGAGAACGGGTCGGGGATGCACGTCCACCAGTCGCTCGGCAAGGACGGCCAGAACGCCTTCTTCGACGGCGACGACCAGTACTACCTCTCCTCGACCGCGAAGGCCTTCATCGCCGGCCAGCTCAAGCACGCTCGCGAGATCTCCTCGCTGTTCGCCCAGTGGGTCAACTCCTACAAGCGCCTGGTCCCGGGCTTCGAGGCCCCCGTCTACCTCGCCTGGTCGCGCCGCAACCGCTCGGCGCTGATCCGGGTCCCGCTCTATCACCCCGGCAAGGAGGGGGCCACCCGGGCCGAGCTCCGCTGCCCGGACCCGGCATGCAACCCGTACCTCTGCTTCGCCGGGATGCTCCAGGCCGGCCTCGAGGGGGTCGAGAAGGGCTACGAGCTGCCCGAGCCGATGGAGCAGAACCTCTACCACCTCTCCCCCGAGGAGCGGGCGCAGCGTGGCATCGAGCAGCTGCCGGAGACGCTCGGCGAGGCGGTCGAGGTGACCGCCGACTCCGAGCTCGTCCTGCGGACGCTCGGCGAGCACACCTTCCGGCGCTTCATCGAGATCAAGCGCCAGGAATGGGACGAGTACCGGGTCCAGGTGACCCCGTACGAGATCGAGAACTTCCTACCGGTCCTCTGACCCCGGGCCGGAGGTCCTGTCACGGCTGAAGGGGGGCGCTGCGGGCGAGGGAGTCCTCGGCCCCCCTCCATCCGTCCCACCCCCGGCAGCGGCGACAGCGGCCGGCTCCAGGCGCCCGCTACCCGGTCGGGAAAGGGCTGACGGCCACCAGAACCTGTCGCCGAGGTCGAGTGCGATCGCCGGGACGAGGATGCTGCGGACGAGGAAGGTGTCGAGGAGGACGCCGAAGGCGACCACGAAGCCGATCTCGGTCAGGAAGACCAGCGGCAGGCTGGCGAGGACGAGGAAGGTGCCGGCGAGGACGATCCCGGCGCTGGTGATCACGCCGCCGGTCACCGCCAGCGCCCGCAGGATCCCCTGTTCGGAGCCGTGTTTGATCGTTTCCTCGCGGGCGCGGGAGATCAGGAAGATGTTGTAGTCGACCCCGAGCGCGACGAGGAAGACGAACGCGAATAACGGCAGCGACGGATCGGAGCCGGGGTAGCCGAAGATCACATCGAAGACGAAGTACCCGACCCCGAGCGAGGCGAGGAAGCTGAGGATCACCGTCCCGATCAGGACCAGCGGCGCGGCCAGCGCCCGCAGCAGCCCGACCAGGATCAGGAAGACGACGACGAGGATGATCGGCGGGATCACCTTCGAATCCCATCCGGCCGCGTCACGGACGTCGAATTCGACCGCGGTCGAGCCGCCGACGAGGGTGCTGGGCGCGACCGCCTGAGCGGCTTCTCGGATCGGTTCGACCAGATCGTAGGCTTCGGTCGAAAATGGCTCCGGGCCGAGCGTCGCGTGGAGGAGGACGCCCGGCGGCCCTTCAGCAACCGGCCCCGAGACCGATTCGACCCCCTCGGAGCCTTCGACCGCCTTTTTCACAGCCGGCACGTCGGCCGGGTTGCTGACGACGATGTCGGTCTGCGCGGTTTCACCGGAGGGGAAGCTCTTGCTCAGGAGCTTCTGGCCTTCGACCGATTCCGGTTCGGTTTTGTAGCCGTCTTCGCTGGTCAGTTCGGTCGAGAAGAAGGCGAACCCGCAGCAGAAGAGGAGGAGAAGACCGATCGCCCCGACCGTGACCCGTTTCGAAGATGCCGCGACGCGGTCTCCGACTCGTTTCCAGAAGCCGTGGGTGGCGTCGACCGTCGCCTCGCGCTGGTAGCGGCGCACCTCGTAGGGCTTGAACACCGCGCGGTCGAGCGGGCCGACGATCAGCGATGGGACCGCGCCGCGGGAGATGACCTTCAGCAGCCAGTTGACGAGAACCAGCGGCAGCAGCACGACGACGAGCAGGCAGGCGCCGATCACCTGGAGCAGCGATTTCAGCGTCGAGCCCTCGACGCAGTCGCGTTGGGCGCGGGTCGAGAGTTCGTCGGCGCTCGGCGCCGTCTCCGGGGTGTGGGGGACGTAGGGCCAGAAGGCGCGGCGGCCGAAGATCGTCAGCATCGCCGGCAGCAGGGTCAGCATCGAGAGCGCGGCGCAGAAGATCCCGATCGCCGCGATCGGGCCGAGCCCGGAGGTCCCGTTGACCTTTGCGATCGTCAGGCAGAGCAGTGCCGCGATCACTGTCGCCGCCGAGGCGAAGATCGCCGGGCCGGCGGACGCGAGCGCGGTCTGCATCGCCTCGTGGCGGTCGGTCTCGCGATGCAGCTCCTCGCGATAGCGGGCGACCAGCAGCAGCGCGTAGTCGGTCCCCGCGCCCAGCACCAGGACCGACATGATCGAGCTCGACTGGCCGTTGATCGTGACTCCCACCTCGGAGACCCCGTATCCGATCGAGCGCGAGAGGAACTCGGCGAATACCACCGATACCAGCGGGATCAGGAAGAACATCGGCGAGCGGTAGATGATGATCAGCAGGAAGATCACGAGGCTGAGTGCCGCGGCGAGCAGGGTGCCGTTGAGGCTTTCGAAGACTTCGATCCCGTCGGCCGAGAAGCCGGCGCCGCCGGTGATCTTCACCACCAGGCCGCTGGGCGGGTCGGCGATCCCTTCGCGCCAGAACTTGACCGGGTCGAGGATGTTTTCGCCCTCGCCTTCGGCGTTGATGTAGGCGGTGATGATCGCCGACTTGCCGTCGGCCGAGCAGATCGGGCCGACGAAGGGCGCGTAGTCGGCGGGCTGGCCGGGAATCGTGGTCGTCGGCCCGCCGCACCCGTCGGGAGCGACCGCGGACGCCTTCGCGCCCTTGACCTCCTTGCCTCCGGCGGCGGCGGTGGCGCCGTCGGGGATCACGCCCGGGAACCGCTTCGCGGTCATCTGTTCGACGTCTGTTTCGATCGTCTTGCGATCGGCGGCGGTCAGCCCGGACTCGTTGCGGTAGATGATCACCGCGGGGGCGATTTCCCCCTTCTGCAGTTCTTCTGTGGCGGTCAGCGCGTGGGTCGACTCGGCGCTTTCGGGGAGGTAGGAGGTCGCCTCGTTGTTTTCGGCGTCGGCAAACTTTCCGGGCAGGTTGGTTGCCATCGCGATGAAAATCGCCATCAACCAAGCCGCGAAGACGAGCCACTTCGCGCGTCGGCCGGCGGCCAACATGAACCAGGAGCCACGCACGGATTCCGATCTTCTCAAATCATCGCGGTCAAATCTTCTGGATCGGTCACAGGCGCCTGGCAGGCGAAGTTCTCGCAGACGTATGCGGTCGCGGCGCCATCGATTGCGGGGCGATCCCGGAGCAGCTCGGGCGCGCCCGTTCCCTCGGGCCCGCCGGCGAGCACCAGATGGGGCCGGTGCCCGTCGCGGACGACCGCTGCCATCGCCGCCAGGTCGTCGCCGACCAGAGCCACCTCCTTTACCGTGGCGAGCTCGAGGTCGAGGGCGCGGAGCAGGTGCGCGAAGGCGTCCGGCTGGCGCGGCGCGACCTTCGCGTAGAGGCTGAGGACGCCGACAGCCTGGCTCTCATAACGGCGCTCGCCGCTCAACGCCGCGAGTCGCAGCAGGCCGAGGGCGGCCGAGGAGTTGCCGGACGGGATCGGGTGATCGCCGATCTCCTTGCGGCGCGCGATCAGCTCCTCGTGGTCGGCGGAGGTCGAGAAGAACGCGCCGCGCTCCGGATCACCGAAGCGGTCGATCATCGCGTCGGCGAGCTCCCGCGCCTCTTCGTACCAGCGCGGCTCAAAGCTCGCTTCGTAGAGGCTGAGGAGTGCCTCGAGCAGGAATGCGTGGTCCTCGAGGTAGGCGTTGAGTCGTGCCTCGCCGTCCCGATATGTCCGCAGCAGGTGCCCGGTGGGGTCGCGCAGCGTTTCGAGCACGAACTCGGCGCAGGCGCTGGCCGCATCGAGGTACTCGGGCCGCTGCAGCGCGGCGCCGGCCTCGGCGAGGGCGCCGATCGCGAGCGCGTTCCAGGAGGTGAGGCACTTGTCGTCGAGTGCCGGCCGCACCCGCGATCCCCTTGCCTCGAGCAGGGCACGGCGCGACTCCAGCAGCGTCGAGCTGCGCTCGGCGGCTGCGCCGCCGGCGAGATGGAGCACGTTGCGGCCGTCGAAGTTTCCTTTCACGGTGACGCCGTAGAACTCGATCGCCTCCTCGGCATCGGGCCCCAGCACCTCCCGCATCTGGTCCGGCGTCCAGACGTAGTAGCGGCCCTCCTCGCCCTCCGAGTCGGCGTCGAGCGCCGAGTAGAAGCCGCCCTCGGGGCCGCGCATCTCACCCAGCATCCAGTCGAGGGTCTCCTCGCAGATGCGCCGGTAGCGATCGTGCTCGAGCGCCTGCCAGCCGTGCAGGTAGGCCGCCGCCAGCTGGGCGTTGTCGTAGAGCATCTTCTCGAAGTGGGGGACGAGCCAGCGGCCGTCGACCGAGTAGCGGGCGAAGCCGCCGCCGAGCTGGTCGTAGATTCCGCCGGCCATCATCGCGTCGAGCGTCCGTTCGACGTGGGCGGTCTCGCCCCGCGCCAGCAGCAGCTCGAGGGCCGAGGCGGGCGGGAACTTCGGCGCGCCGCCGAACCCGCCGCGCTCGCTGTCGGCACGCTCGCGCAGGCCCTCGAGGGCGAGTTCGAGGACGGCTGCGTCGGGGCGCTCGGCCGTCGGCTCGAGCGCGGCAATCGCGGCCAGCCGCTCCTGGGTGCGCGGCGCCTGCGCCCGCAGCTCCTCGCGCCGGTTCTCGTAGGCGTCGAGGACGGCTTCCATCACCATCCGGAAGCTCGGCATGCCGCGGCTGTCGTCGGGCGGGAAGTAGGTGCCGCCGTAGAACGGGACGCCGTCCGGATCGCAGAAGACGGTCATCGGCCAGCCTCCCTGGCCGCTGATCGCCTGCACCGCCTCCATGTAGAGGGCGTCGATGTCGGGCCGCTCCTCGCGGTCGACCTTGACGTTGACGAAGTTCTCGTTCATGAAGGCGGCCGTGACCGGGTCCTCGAAGGACTCGCGCTCCATCACGTGGCACCAGTGGCAGGCGGAGTATCCGACCGAGAGCAGGATCGGCCGGTCGAGCTTCCGCGCGAGCCCCAGCGCATCCGGCCCCCAGGGATTCCAGTCGACCGGGTTGTCCTTGTGCTGGAGCAGGTACGGGCTGGTCTCCTGCGCCAGGCGATTCGCCATCGTGCCCAGGTTACCCACGGATCCCGTTGGCTAACTATTCGGCAGAGGGGGATAGCGAAAAATCGAACGCATTCGTCCAGAGGGGCTTGATCGCGCCTGGGAATTGAGGGTGGGCGTCTACCTTCGGTCGGTGCGGAACGACCGACTGTTGGGTCAAAGCGAGCCGGCTATCAAGGCCGTGCTCGACAAGCTGGATGACGGGGATCGGGAGGTTGTGGTGGCGGCGCTCGAGCGCGCCGAGCGCACCGAGGGCGAGCTGCGCTACCTCGCCGACCACGACTCCCTGACCGGGCTCCTCGACCGGCGCCGCTTCCGCGCCGAACTCGACCAGTTCGTCTCCTTCAGCGCCCGCTACGGCGGCCAGGGCGCGGTGATGATCATCGACATCGACGGCCTGAAGCTGATCAACGACTCGAACGGGCACCAGGCGGGCGACAACCTGATCCGCCAGATCGCGGCGATCATGCGCGAGCGTGTGCGGGCGACCGACATCGTCGCCCGCCTCTCGGGCGATGAGTTCGCGGTCCTGATGCCGCAGACCGACGTCACCGGGGCGATGACCCTTGCCGAGGAACTGCGGACTCACGTCGCCGAGACTGCGCGGCCCGCCCCGGATGCCGAGGCGGCGACGATCAGCGTCGGGATCGCGATGTTCGGCCGCAAGCCCCGGGGCAGCTCGGAGGGCGTCCTCGTGGCTGCCGACCAGGCCATGTACACCGCCAAGCAGGGTGGCCGCGACCGGATCGCGCTGTTCCGCGACCCGAGCGAATCGCAGGGCTCGCCGGAGCGGATCAAGACGACGACGGCGCGGATCCGCGACGCCCTCACCCACAACCGGTTCGCCCTTCACACCCAGCCGATCCGCAGCCTCGCGTCGGGCGGGATCGAGCGCTACGAGCTGCTGCTGCGGATGGCGGGCGAAAACGGGACCCTGCTGCCGGCCGCCTCGTTCATCGAGGCCGCCGAGCGCTCGGGGATGATCCAGGAGCTCGACCGATGGGTCGTCGCCCGCGCCCTCGAGCTGCTCGTCGCCCGCGAGCGGGAGGGGCACCCGGTCTCGCTCCACGTCAATCTCTCGGGCGTCTCGCTCACCGACCTCTCCGTCCTCGAGTACATCGAACGCAAGGTCGACGAAGGCGGCGCCGATCCCTCGCGCTGTACGTTCGAGATCACCCGGTCGACGCCGGTCGAGGACTACGACACCGCGATCGGGTTCGCCGACCGCCTCACCGAGCTCGGCTGCCAGGTCGCGATCGACGACTACGGCGCCAGCTTCAGCCCGTTCCACCACCTCAAGCGGCTGCCCTTCGACCTGATCAAGATCGACGGCGAGTTCGTCCGCGACATGCCGCGCAGCGACGCCGACCAGCTCACCGTGCAGGCGATCGTCCAGATCGCCCGCGGGCTGGGGAAGACGACGGTCGCCGAGTTCGTCCAGGACGAGCGGACCGTCGAGATGCTGCGCGACTACGGCGTCGACATGGCGCAGGGCTACCACCTCGGCCGCCCGGTCGACATCGCCGAGGCGCTCGCCGCCTAGGCCCTCGGGGGCTCAGCTGGTGACGTCGCGGGCGAAGGCCTCGAAGGCGTCGACGTAGGTCTTGAGGTCGTCCTCGTCGTGGGCGATCGAGAGCGTCCACTCCTCCTCGACCCCCGGGGTCATGAAGACGCCGTGGTTCATGTGGTAGAGCCAGGCCAGGGTCGAGAGCTCGTCGTCGACATTGGTCAGGTAGTCGCGGTACTCGTGCATCCGCTCCGAGGCGAAGATCACGCAGCCCTTGGCGCCGAGGCCCTCGGTGTAGGCGGGAAGGCCGTGGGAGTCGATGATCTCCTGGCAGGCGTCGAGCAGGCGCCGGTTGGTCTCCTCGAGCTGGGCATAGACGTCGTCGGTCAGCACCTCGGTCAGTGTCGCCTCGGCCGCCGCCATCACCAGCGGGTTGCCGTTGAAGGTCCCGTACTGGTTGACGGTCCCGTCGGCGACCAGGGCCGCGAGCTCCTCGCTCATCCCGATCGCTCCGCCCGGGTAGCCGCCGCAGCTCGCCTTCGCAAGGGTGACGATGTCGGGGGTGACGCCGAATCGCTCGATCGCGCCGCCGGCGGCGATCGTGCACCCCGTCTTCACCTCGTCGAAGATCAGCCGCACCCCGTGCTCGGCGGTGAGCTCGCGGACCCGCTCGAGATAGCCGTCGCGCGGCGGCACGATGTTGATGTTCATCATCGCCGGCTCCATGATCAGCCCGGCGACCTGGTCGCCGATCTTGTCGAGGACCGCGGCGAGCGCGTCGGCGTCGTTGAACGGCACCGAGCGGGTCAGGTCGGTGACCGCCTTCGGCATCCCGGCGCCGTAGGGGACGCTGATCGGGTCGTCGCGGTCGCCGAGCGCCTCGAGCGGCGGATAGACCGAGACCATCACCGCGTCGTGGTGCCCGTGGTAGGAGCCCTCGATCTTGAGCAGGGTGTCGCGGCCGGTGACGCCGCGGGCGAGGTGGACGGCGTCCATCGTCGACTCGGTGCCGGAGTTGGTGAACCGCCACTGCGGCAGGCCGAAGCGGCGCTTCAGCTCCTCGGCGACGGCGATCGAGCCGTCGGTCGGCGCCGCGAAGTGGGTGCCGCGGTCGACCTGGGCCTTGACCGCCGCGCCGACGGTCGGGTTGGCGTGGCCGATGCACATCACGCCGAAGCCGTTGTGGAAGTCGACGTATTCGTTGCCGTCGACGTCCCAGACCCGGCTGCCCTCGCCGCGGTCGACGTAGACCGGCCACGGTTCGTTCATCTGGAACGAGGAGGGGACCCCGTTCGGCATCGACTTCACCGCCCGCTCGTAGGTCTTGGCCGAGGCGCCGGTGCGGTTGCGGTAACGCTCCTGCTCGGCCTCGGTCAGCTCCGCGATTCGCTTGCGGTCGATGCTCGCCATACCTGCACCCTAGCCGCGGCGCAACTCGGCTCGCCTGATCTTGCCGCTGCTCGTCTTCGGAAGCTCCTCGGCGAACTCGACGATCCGCGGGTATTTGTAGGGCGCCGTCCGGGCTTTGGTGTGGTCCTGGAGCTCGCGGGCGAGGGCGTCGGAGGGCTCGGCGTCGGGGGCGAGCACGACGATCGCCCGCACCACCGAGCCGCGCTCGGCGTCGGGAGCGGCAACCGCCGCCGCCTCGGCCACCGCCGGGTGGGAGACGAGCGCCGACTCGACCTCAAACGGTCCGATCCGGTAGCCGGAGGAGAGGATCAGGTCGTCGTTTCGGCCTTCGAACCAGAGGTAGCCGTCCCCGTCCTCGCGGACGAGGTCGCCGGTCGCCCACCACTCGCCGTCGAAGCGCCCGCCGTCGAGGTAGTGGTCGAAGAAGGTCTCTGACGTCGCCGCGCGGAGCTGAAGCTCGCCCTCGACGATCCGCGTCTCGAGGCCCGGCAGCGGCTGGCCCATCGAGCCGTCGCGCGCGGGATCGTCCTCGCCCGGCGACATCCCCGCTATCGCTCCGGTCTCGGTCTGCCCGTAGCCGTCGCCGATCGCGAGGCCGAGCCGCCGGCGGAACATGCGGATCGCCTCGGGCTCGATCGGCTCACCGGCGGAGACGAGCCGTCGAAGCGAGGGGACGGGGGAGAGGTTGGTGCGCTTGGCGAGCATCCGGTACTCGGTCGGCGCCTGGCAGAGGACGTTGACGCCGAGCTCGGCGCAGAGGCGGAGGCGCTCCTTGGGGTCGAAGCGCCCGTCATGGAGCACGGCGACGGCGCCGGTCAGCCACGGGGCGACGAAGGCGTTGCGGGTCGACTTCGACCAGCCGGGGGCGGCGGTGCACCAGGCGACATCGCCCTCGCGGGAGCCGAACCAGTGCTCGGCCTGGGCGCGCTGGCCGCCCAGGTAGCGCTGCGGGTAGACGACGCCGCGCGGCGTTCCGGTCGTGCCCGATGTGAAGACGATCGCCGCCGGGTCGGTGGGGGCGAGGTCGGCCGTCGCGGCGGGGGGCTCCTGGTCGAGGTCCTCGTCGAGGACCCGCGCGACGTCGTCCATGTCCATGTAGGGGATCCCGTCCGGGAGCTCGCCCAGGTAGCGGTCCTCGCCGACCGCGAGCTTCGGGTTCGCGGCCGCCGCCCGCAGCTCGAGGTCCTTGCGTCGCAGCTGCGGGTTGCAGGGCAGCGCGACGGCGCCCATCCGCCAGCAGGCCAGCATCGCCAGCACCCACTCGACCCGGCTGCCGACCAGCGTCAGCACGACGTCGCCGCGCTGGACCCCCCGCGCCGCGAACGCCCCCGAGAGCCCCGCCGAGCGGGCGAACAGCTCGCCGAAGTGGTGGACGTGCGTATCCCCCCCGGCATCGACCTCGATCAGCGCCCGGCGCGCGGCCGGGAACGCTTCGACGACGTCCTCGATGAAGTTCATGGGGGACCGACTTATATACGGGAAGGGGCCCGTCGGCAGGCCGTCCTCGGTGGTATATACTAAAAGGTATAATACCTTAGCGTATAGAGATACGCTGGAGTTTCAGCCTTTAATATAAATACCGATAGGTATAGGAACCTGAGGTATAGGCATGGCACCTCCGACCAACCCCTTTCGCTTCGGGGCTCTCGCCCTCGACGACGCCTTCGCCGATCGCGAGGCCGAGGTCGCCGAGCTCGCGAGCGACATCCGCAACGGCCAGGACGTGGTCGTCTTCGCGCCCCGGCGCTGGGGCAAGTCGTCACTGGTCTGGCGGGCTGCCCGCGAGCTCGCCGCGGAGCGGGTCATGGTCGCCCAGGTCGACCTGATGACGACTCCGACCAAGGAGAGCCTGGCGGCCGCTCTCGCCGGCTCGATCTACGAGAACATCGCCTCGACCCTGGAGCGGGCGCGGGAGCGGGCCCTGGCGCCGTTTCGCGGATTGCGGGTCCAACCGACGATCAGCGTCGATCCCGAGGACGGGTCATTCTCCTTCGCCTTCGAGGTCGGCAGGGACGAGCCGGCCATCGACGCGACGCTCGAGCGGCTGCTCGAGCTCCCGGCCGAGTTGGGAGGGGGGCGCGGACGTCGCGCCGCGCTCGTCATCGACGAGTTCCAGGAGATCGTCGAGATCGACCCCGGGCTGCCGAAGCTGCTGCGTGCCGTCTTCCAGCGCCAGCCCGAGGTGGCCCACGTCTACCTCGGCAGCAAGCGCCACGTGATGGAGCGGATCTTCGACGATGTCAACGAGCCGTTCTGGCGAAGCGCGAAGACGATCGACCTCGGCCCGATCCCGGCGGAGCCGTTCGCCGCATTCATCGCCGAGCGCTTCCGGGCGACGGACAGGGTCGTCGATGACGCCGTGCTCGGCGAAGCACTCGATCTCACCGGTGGGCATCCCTACGCGACCCAGGAGCTCTGCTACTTCCTCTGGGAGCGGACTCCGTCCTCTGGGGCCGCCGGCCCGGAGCTGCTGCAGGAGGCGTTGGAGGCCGTCCTGCGCTCCGAGCATGCCCACTTCAGCCTCCTCTGGGAAAGCGCCGCGGCCGCCCAGAGGCTCGTCCTCGGGGCACTTGCCAGTGAGCCCGGCCGGCCCTTCACCGCCGCCTACCGCAGCCGCCACGACCTTCCACCCGTCACCAATGTGCAGAAGGCGCTGCGGGCGCTCGCCCAGCGCGAGCTGGTGGCCGGCGAGGGCGGCGCCTATCGCATCACCGAGCCCTTCCTGGCCCAGTGGCTGCGGGCGAGGGTCGTCTCGGCCTAGCGCAGTTCCGCCGAGGTCTTGCCGAGCAGCTGGCGGGCGACGATCAACAGCTGGATCTGCTGCGTGCCCTCGAACAGGTCGAGGATCTTCGCGTCGCGCGCCCACTTCTCGAGCAGGTCGTTCTCGCCGTAGCCGACGCTGCCGCAGAGCTCGACGCAGCCGAGGGTGACGTCGACGCAGGTGCGGCCCGCCTTCGCCTTCGCCATCGAGGCCTGGAGCGAGTTCGGCTTCGCGTTGTCGGCCATCCAGGCGGCCTGCAGCGTGAGCAGGCGCGCCGCCTCGTAGTCGGCCTCCATCTCGAGGAAGCGGGCGGCGGCGGCGGACTGCGAGAGGGCCGGCGCCGTGTCGTCGATCTCGACCCCGGCCTCGGTGAGCAGGCGGTGGGTCTCCTCGAGCGCGGCGCGAGTGACGCCGACGGCCATCGCCCCGACCAGCGGCCGGGTGTTGTCGAAGGTCTGCATCACGCCGCCGAAGCCGCGTTTGGTGTCGATCTCGGGGTCGCCGAGCAGCGCATCCTTCGGCACCCGGCAGTCCTGGAGGATGAAGTTGGCGGTGTCCGACGCCCTGATCCCGAGCTTGTGCTCGAGCCGGTCGAGCTTCAGGCCCGGATTGTCGCGCTCGACGATGAACGACTTGATCGCCGCCCGCCCCTTCGAGCGGTCCAGGGTGGCCCAGACGACGATCAGGTCGGCGCGGTCGCCGGAGGTGACGAAGATCTTCTCGCCGTTGAGGACGTACTCGTCGCCGTCGAGCTCGGCGGTGGTGCGAATCGCGGCCGAGTCCGAGCCGGCCTCCGGCTCGGTGATCGCCATCGCCGCCCACCTGCCGCCGTAGCGCTCGAGCTGCTCCTCGTTGGCGACCGAGACGATCGCCGAGTTGCCGAGGCCCTGGTTGGGGAGGGTGAGGGTCAGCCCGACGTCGCCCCAGCACATCTCCATGATGCTCAGCACCGTCGCCAGGTTGGAGCCGTTGCGGTTGGCTTCCTCGGCCCCGTTGTCGGAGTCGCGCTTGACCCCGCCGGCTCCGGCGCCGGCGAGTTCGCCGCCCTCGTTCACGCCCTCGATCACGGCGGCGAGCATGTCGAGCTCTTTCGGGTAGGCGTGCTCTTCGGCGTCGTATTTGCGCGAGATCGGCCGCAGGACCTCGATCGCGACCTGGTGCGCCTGGCCGATCAGCGGCTTGAACTTCTTCGGTGTCTCGAGGTTGATCATCTCTCTGCCTTTCGGTCGGTCGTTGCTCTAGACGAGCAGGGCGCCCTCCATCACGCCCGCTGCACGGAGGTCTCGGTACCAGCGCTCGACCGGGTGCTCCTTGACGAAGCCGTGACCGCCGAGGAGCTGGACCCCGTCGGAGCCGATCTGCATTCCCTTGGCCGCGCTGAGGCGCCGGGCGAGTGCGGCCTCGTGGCCGAACTCCTTGCCCTGGTCGGCGCGGGCCGCGGCACGGTAGGTCACCAGCCGCATCGCGTCGGACTCGATCCCGATGTTGGAGACGGCGAACGCGACCGCCTGGCGGTTTGAGATCGGTTCGCCGAAGGCGGTCCGGTCGTTGACATAGGGGATGACGTAGTCGAGCACCGCCTGCGATGTCCCGACCGCGAGCGCGCACCAGGCGATCCGTGAGCGCTGCACGCACTCCGCGTATGCCCTCGGCTCGCCCTCGGCCATCAGCGCCTCGGCCGGGACCCGGGCGCCGTCGAGCACCAGCCGCCCGGTGGCCGCCGCTCGCAGCCCCATCGCCGGCTCGTCCTCGATCGCCAGCCCGTCGCCGCCCGACTCGACGACGAAGAGCGCCGGCCCGATCTCCTCGGCGTCGGCGGCGACGACGAACAGCTCGCACTCCTTCGCCCGGGCGAGCAGCGACTTGGTCCCGTCGATGACCCAGTCGCCGCCGTCGCGGCGGGCCCTGGTCCCGAGCTCGAGCGGGTTGAAGAGCGGGCTCGGCTCGAGGATCGCGAGCGCCGCGGCGGGCGTGTCCTCGCCGGTGAAGGCCGGCAGGTAGGAGGACTCCTGATCGGCGCTGCCCCAGAGGCCGATCGCGGTTGCGACCGCGCCCGGGGCGAGTGCCGCGTAGGCGATCCCCATGTCGCCGTGGGCGAGAGCCTCGGCGACCAGGACACCGGCGACGGCCGACTGCTCCTCCATCACCCCTTCCAGCTCCGAGGGGACGCCGAGCATGTTGATCCCGAGCTCGTTCGCCTGGGCGAGCAGCTCGGGCTGCGCGGCGCGCTCCGCGTCAGCCTCCGGGGCGGCCGGGCGGACCTTCTCCGCCGCGAAGTCGCGCACCGCCTCCTGGAACATCTGCTGCTCGTCGTCGGGCGAGAGGTCGAAGAGGTCGCGGGCCCCGCCGGTCTTCTGCCGCGCCGGTTTGCCGAGCGTCTGCGCAGCCTTGAAGGTCCGTGCGGCGGCCGTCGCCGAGCGGAAGCCTCCCTTGGTCGTGTTGAAGATCATCCGCTCGAACGGCTTGCGGATCCCGATCCGGTCGAGCAGCGTCGCGCCGGCGAGCTTGTTGAGGCCGCGCAGCGCGATTCCCATCCCGCGGTCGCCGGCGCTGACCTTGGTGCCGTTTTCGTTCACTTTGAGTGTTTCCTCTCGCTCCTCGGTTTGGCCTCGACCGGCTTCAGCTGGCCGTCGAGGTGTGGGGTCTCTCGCTTTGCGTCGCGCACCGCGAACGCGATCTCGCCGTCGCTCTCGGCATCGGCGAGGAACTCGACTCGGCCCGGCAGGAAGATCGGCTTGCGGAACCTGACCTCGACGCGGAGGGCGTCGGGCAGGCGGCTCTCGAGCGCCGCCAGGCAGCGCGCCTTGGTCCACATACCGTGCGCGATCGCCTGCTTGAAGCCGAGCGGCTTCGCGGTCCAGGCGTGCATGTGGATCGGGTTGCGATCACCGGAGACGGCCGCGTAGCGGCGGCCCAGATCTCCGCCGAGCCGCCACTCGCCGCTGGCGGCGAGACTCTCGCCCGCGTCCTCGCGCGGCGAGCGCTTCGCCGATCGGTCGCCGCCACCGCGGCGGAGCATCGTGCTGACCTCCTCCCAAGCCTTCTGGCGTCCGACCCAGGCCTCGGTGAGGAGGCTGAAGGTGCGGCCGCTCGGGTGTGGCTCGAGCGCGGTCGGGCGGACCGTCAGCCGCAGCTCCTCGTCGAGCCCGATCCGCCGGTGTTGGGTGATCCTGTTCTCGATGTGGACGAGGCCGACGGCCCCGAACGGGAAGCTGCCATCGGCCATCACGGCCATCTGCAGCGGGAAGGCGAGGACGTGGGGGTAGGTGGGGGGCAGGTGGTCGCGGAGCGCGAACCCGCAGACCCTCGCGTAGGCGGCGACCTCGCCCGGCTCGGCGCGGACGGCGGCCAGCTCGATCTCGAGCTCGGGGATCTCGCCGCCGCCGCCCGGGATGCCGGGGATCAGCGAGGCGCCGGGGATCATCGGCGCCGCCGCCCGCGCGTAGAGCGGCAGGATGCTGGGAGGGCTCTCCAGGGTCCGGGTCGCCATCATGCCCCCAGCAGGTTCTGACCGCAGACGCGGATCGTGTTGCCGTTGAGCCCGGTCGACCCGGGGCCGGCGAACCAGGCGATCGTCTCGGCGACGTCGACCGGCAGGCCGCCCTGGGAGAGGCTGCTGAGCCGCCGGCCCACTTCGCGCGGACCGAACGGCATCGCCGCGGTCATCTTCGTCTCGATGAAGCCCGGGGCGACGGCGTTGATCGTCGCTTTGCGCTTGGCCAGCTCGGGCGCCATCGATTCGACCATCCCGATCACCCCGGCCTTCGAGGCGGCGTAGTTGGTCTGGCCCGAGTTGCCGGCGATCCCCGACATCGAGGAGACGCAGACGATCCGCCCGTTCTCGTTCAGCAGGCCGCGGCCGAGCAGCTCGTCGTCGATCCGCTCCTCGCTGGAGAGGTTGATCTCCATCAGCTGCGCCCAGCGCTCTTCCGGCATCTTCGCGATCGTCCGGTCGAGGGTGACGCCGGCGTTGTGGACGAGGACGTCGAGGCCCTCGCCGACGCCATCCGCGATCCGCGCCGGCGCATCCTCTGCCGTGATGTCGAGC
>DASXBC010000231.1:0-5417 GCA_036406355.1 Solirubrobacterales bacterium
ACCTGCTGTTCACCGCCCGGGGGTTCAAGATCGCGCTGATCGCCGACGACGGCTTCTCGAAGCTGCT
The DNA here is from genome assembly GCA_036406355.1 of Solirubrobacterales bacterium. Lineage (GTDB taxonomy): Bacteria > Actinomycetota > Thermoleophilia > Solirubrobacterales > 70-9 > VRUE01. The sequence goes on from DASXBC010000231.1 coordinate 68, forward strand.
GGCGACGGGCCTGACGGCGGTCTTCGCGATCCAGGCGTTCGTGATCATCGGCGGGGTCACGCGGGTGATCCCCCTCACCGGCGTCACCCTGCCGTTCGTCAGCTACGGCGGCAGCTCGATCGTCGCCAACTTCGTCCTCCTGGCGCTGCTGCTTCTGGTCTCCGACCGCGCCCGGCGGGAGGCGAGATCGTGAATCGCCAGATCGTCAAGCTGTTCGCTTTCCTGGTCGCCCTCTTCGCCGTCCTGGTCGGGTTCACGTCCTACTGGTCGGTCTTCGACGCCAAGGCCCTGAAGGAGAAGGACGCCAACAAGCGGCCGCTGCTCGAGCAGCAGCAGATCCGCCGCGGCAGGATCCTCGCCGCCGACGGGACCGTGCTCGCCCGCTCGGTATCGAAGGGGCGCGGCGGCGACCGCCGCTACGTGCGCCGCTACCCCGAAGGGGCGCTGTTCGGGCACCCGATCGGATACAGCTTCGTGCAGCAGGGCGACAGCGAGTTCGAGCAGTACCACAACGACGAGCTGATCGGCGAAGAATCAGAATTCGGCTCGATCCTCGACCAGCTGACCGGGCGCAACCAGGAAGGGAACGACGTCGTCACCAACCTCGACCCGGAAGCCCAGCGGGTCGCGCTCAACGGCCTGCAGGCGGCCGGGTTCGGAGCGGTCGTCGCGATCGAACCGTCCTCGGGTCGGGTCAAGGTGCTGGCCTCGAACCCGCCGTATGACCCGAACCTCGTCCCCGAACACCTGGAAGAGCTGAACCAGGACCCGACCTCTCCGCTCTTCAACCGGGCGACCCAGGGCCAGTACCCACCGGGGTCGACCTTCAAGGTCGTGACCGCGGCGGCGGGCCTCGACAGCGGCGCGATCACGCCGGAAACGGCGATCAACGCTCCCGGCACGCTCGAGGTCCAGGGCCAGCCGCTCGCCAACGACTTCAACCAGGACTGGGGCTCGATCACCCTCGACACCGCGCTCACCAACTCGGTCAACACCTGGTTCGCCCAGCTCGGCGAAAAAGTCGGAGAGGACACCCTGTTCGAATACATGGAAGCGTTCGGCTTCGGCTCGAAGCCGGCAATCGACCTGCCCTCGAACCAGCTGTCGACCAGTGGGGTGTTCGCCGAAGAAAAGCTGCTCGGGCGCAACGACCCGGTCGACATCGCCCGGGTGGCGATCGGCCAGGAGCGGCTGCTTGTGACGCCGCTGCAGGACGCGATGGTCGCCGCCGCCGTCGCCAACGGGGGCCACGAGATGAAGCCGCAGATCTGGAGCCGGGTCGTCGACCCCGACGGCCGCGTGACCAAGCGCCTCGACCCCTCCCAGTACAGCCAGCCGATTTCGGAAAAGACCGCGGCGGAGCTGACGACCGCGATGGAAGGTGTCGTCAACGAAGGGACCGGGACAAATGCGGCGATATCGGGAGTCCCGGTCGCCGGCAAGACCGGGACCGCCGAAACCCCGTTCAACGAAAGCTGCGGCGGAGGCGACCTCAATCAGGCCTGGTTCATAGGCTTCGCGCCGGCCGATGAACCGAAGATCGCCATCTCGGTCTCGATCGAGTGCACCAGCGCGTTCGGCGGCGATGTCGCCGCGCCGATATTCCGCGAAGTCGCGGAAACCCTTTTGAGCGAGGAAGCGGCGAATGGCTGAGATCGACGTCGGCAGCGTCCTCGACTCGCGCTACCGGCTGCTGCAGCGGATCGGATCCGGCGGGATGGCCGACGTCTGGCTCGCCGAGGACACCCACCTCCAGCGTCGGGTCGCTCTCAAGGTGCTGCACCGGCGGTTTGCCCAGGACCGCGAATTCGTCGAGCGGTTCCGTCGCGAGGCCGAGGCCGCCGCCGGCCTCCAGCACCCCAACATCGTCGCCGTCTATGACCGCGGCGAGTTCGAAGGCACCTACTACATCGCGATGCAATACCTCGAAGGCCACACGTTGAAGGAGCTGATCGACGCCGGCCTCAGCCCCGAACACGCGGTCCTCCTTATCCGCCAGGTGCTCGAGGCGGCCGGGTTCGCCCATCGGCACGGCATCGTCCACCGCGATCTCAAGCCCCAGAACGTGATCGTCGACGCCGACGGCAAGGCGACGGTGACCGACTTCGGAATCGCCCGCGCCGGGGCGTCGGAAATCACCCAGACGGGGTCGGTGATGGGGACCCCGCATTACCTCTCCCCGGAGCAGGCCCAGGGCATGGACGTCACCGCCGTCTCCGATCTCTACTCGATCGGGGTGATCCTCTACGAGGCGCTGACGGGACGGGTGCCCTTCGAGGCGGACTCCGCCGTCGCGATCGCGATGAAGCAGGTCTCGCAGGCCCCGCAGCGGCCGAGCTCGATCAACCCGCAGGTCTCGCCGGCGCTCGACGCGGTCGTGATGCGCGCGCTCGAGAAGGACCCCGGCCAGCGCTTTCAGAGCGCCGAGGCGTTCATCGCCGCGCTTGACTCCGCGCTCCGCGACCCCGCCGCCCACGGTGCCGGCACGGCGGCGTTCGCACCGCTGCCGCCGGTGGTCGCAACCGCCGCCGAGCGGGATCAGCACGGCGAGGACCGGGAGCGCAACCGCCGCCGCTGGATCATCGCCGGGGTGATCGCCGCGATCCTGATCGGTCTCCTCGTCGGCCTGCTGCTGACCCGCGACACCACGACCAACGTCCCCGACGTGACCGGCAACACCCGCCAGGTCGCCGAACAGCGACTCGAAGCCCAGGGCTTCAAGATCGGCGACCGCCGCGAAGTTCGAAACGAAGCGGCCGCCGAAACGGTGCTCGAGCAGGAACCGCTGCCGGGCAGCGCTTCGCTCGACTGCGCCTTCCTCGGCTTCTTCTGCTCGAAGCCGGAAGTCGTCCTCACGGTCAGCATGGGTCCCGGGAGCGGCACCGTTCCGAGCACCGCCGGCCTTTCGCTCGAAGACGCCGAATCCGCGGTCGAAAAGGCCGGATTCGAACCGCAGGTGAACGAAGTCAACTCCGAAGAAGTGGAATCGGGCCTGGTGATCAAGTCCGATCCGCGGGGAGGGACGACAGCGACCCGCGGCTCGGCCGTGACCCTGACCGTCTCCGAGGGCCCGAGGCTCTCAAAGGTCCCGGTTCTGGTCGGCACGACGCGAAGCCTCGCGGTGCAGCAGATCCGCGGCCGCGGCCTGGTGCCGAGCGTGACCGAAGAGCAGAGCGCGAAGCCCGCGGGCGAGGTGATCCGCCAGGCCCCGAGCGCCGGCTCCGAACTCCCCCGCGGCTCCGGAGTCTCGATCGTCGTCTCGAAGGGCGAAAGGAAGTCGAAGATTCCCAACGTCATCGGCGACGAAAGGCGCGAAGCGGTCGAAGCGTTGCGCGAAGCCGGGCTCGAACCGGCGGTCCAGGAACAGCAGACCGAAGTCCCCTCGCAGGTCGGCCGGGTCACCGACCAATTCCCACCGCCTGGGTCGGAAGTCAAGCCGGGATCCGCGGTGACCGTGGTCGTCGGCAAGCGGGCGGGGGGCGGCTCGGAACCCGAACTCGAAGAAGAAGAAGCCGAAGAATGAGGGTCGCCGTCCTCTCCGGCGGGCGCTCCTCCGAGCACGAGGTCTCGCTCCGGTCCGGCGAGGCGGTGGCCAAGGGGCTCGAGTCCGCCGGCCACGAGGTGGTGCGGGTGACGATCGCCCGCGACGGTGCCTGGACTCTCAGCGGCGAGGCGGTCAGCCTGGCGCCCGCCGCGGGCCTGCTCGGAGCCGAGGCCGTGTTCCCCGCCCTGCACGGGCCGTTCGGCGAGGACGGCAGCGTCCAGGGCCTGCTCGAGTGGCTCGACGTCGCCTACGTCGGCTCCGACGTCCTCTCCTCGGCGATCTGCATGGACAAGCTGACCCTGAAGCGGCTCTGCGCCGAGCGCGGCCTGCCCCAGGTCGGGTTCGTCGCGGTGGGGGAGGAGGGCTGGCGCCAGCGCTGCGCCGAGCTCGGCCAGCCGCTCTGGGTCAAGCCCTCGCGGCTCGGCTCGAGCGTCGGGATCAGCCGGGTCGAGACGCTCGACGCGCTCGACGCCGCGGTAGCCCAGGCCCGCCGCCACGACCCGCGGGTGATCGTCGAGGCCTCGGCCCATGGCCGCGAGGTCGAGTGCTCGCTGCTCGGCAACGAGGACGTCGTGGCCTCGCCGCCGGGCGAGCTCGACGTGCACGGCGAGTGGTACGACTACGAGCGTAAGTACGGCGAGGGCGGGATGGAGCTCGTCGTGCCGGCGAACATTCCTGAGCGCCAGCGCCAGCGGCTGCAGGAGCTCGCGGTCGAGGCCTTCCGGCTCGGCGGCTGCTCGGGGCTCGCCCGCTGCGACTTCTTCGTCGAGCCGGACGGCGCGGTGCTTCTCAACGAGCTCAACACGATGCCCGGGTTCACCGAGACGAGCGTCTACGCCAAGCTCTGGGAGGCGGACGGGATCGCCTACCCGGACCTCTGCGACCGCCTTGTCGCGCTCGCCATCGAGCGCCACGAGAGCGCCGGCTCCTACGAGTTCTGAGCATCAGCCGAGCAGTTTTATGTCGCTGATCTCGACCTGGTAGCGCCCCGGCTGGTCGCGGGCTTCGGTTGCCTTCGTGAACCAGAGCAGGAAGTAGGTCGAGGGCTGCGGGACCTTGAGCTGGATGTCCTGGGTGCTTTCGGCTTCGGAGACCTCCCCGACCGGTTCGTCCCAGCCGGTGATGTCCGATGGAGGGCCGGCCGGCGCGGCGAAGACCTGGGCGTCCCAGCCCGGCGTCGGAGTGCGGACGCTCATCGTCTTCGGCCGGGCCGGTGAGCTGACGGTGACGTAAATCCCCACCCCGGGGTCGGGCCCGGTCTTGGTTCCGGCGAAGACGTCTGAGTCGTAGTGCTCCGTTTCCCAGGCGGTTCCGGTCGGGTCGCCGTCGACCGCAAGTCCGACCTTGCTGCCGACCTCTTCGCCGTCTCCCTCCGGGTCGTAGTCGGTCGCCGAGGTGATCTTGATCGGGGCGCCTTTGCCCTTGTTGGCGCCGCCGCCGCCGAGACCGAAGAAGCCGTCGGAGATCAACTGCACCGCGAGCAGCGCCCCGCCGGCGACCAGGAGCACGGCGACGATCGCCGCCCACGACCAGCGTGCGCGGCTCGAGAGCTTGCGCTGCGGCGGCGGGACCGCGTCGAGCACGCTCGTCGCCTCGCCTGTCGTCGAGCCCGCGCGCGCAGCCTCGACCTCGAGCGCCGTCTCGAGGTCGTCGATCATCTCTCCGATCCCCTGGTAGCGCTCCTCCGGGTTCTTCGCGGTCGAGCGCTCGACCACCAGCGCCGTCGCCGCCGAGACCTCCGGCCGCCGCCGCTGCACGTCCGGCAGGTCCTCGTTGACGTGTTTCATCGCCACCCCGACCTGGCTG
>DASXBC010000232.1:0-9588 GCA_036406355.1 Solirubrobacterales bacterium
GCAGAGATGAGCGTCGCCTCCCGGACCCAACTTGACCACGTCACCTACGAGGATCTCTACCGGCGCTGGGAGCAGAGCAACTGGAGCGCGTACGAGATCGACTTCTCCGAGGACCGCAAGGGCTGGGAAGGGCTGAGCGAGATCCAGCAGCGCTCGGCGATGTGGATCTACTCGATGTTCTTCTCTGGCGAGGACCGGGTGGCCGACACCCTCGCCCCCTACATCACCGCCGCGCCGACCGAGGAGCAGGCTTACTTCCTCGCCACTCAACAGGTCGACGAGGTCCGCCACGCGGTCTTCTTCCACCGCTTCTTCAGAGAGGTGATCGGGGTCGGCGGCGAGACGATCCAGCAGACGCTCTCCTCCACCCTTCCGCAGCTCAACTGGGGCTACCGCGGGATCTTCGACCGCCTCGACGTGATGGCCGATGAACTGCGCAAGGACCGCTCGATCCCCAAGTACGCGCAGGCGATCACCCTCTACCACCTGATCGTCGAGGGCAGCCTCGCCCAGCCGGGCCAGCACTTCATCGAGGATTTCTTCTCCTCCGAAGAAACGCTGCCGGGGTTCAGCTCCGGGATCGCCAACGTCTCCCGCGACGAGCAGCGCCACATCGGGTTCGGGGTCAAGGTCCTGTCCGAACTGCTCGGAGAGGGTCGCCCGGGCTGGGAGGAGAACCGCGCCGCGGTCGTCGAGCTGCTGCGCGAAGTCCTCCCCTTCGGGCCCGCCGTCTTCAGCCCGCCTGGGCTGAACCGCGAATACACCGAGTGCTACGGCTTCTCGATCGAGGACATCTTCGCCTTCGGGCTGAAGCTGATCCGCCAGCGCTGGCGGACTATCGGCTACCCGACCGAGGAGATGCCGCCCGGCGTGTTCCCGTTCGACCCCCAGCTCGACGAGGAGGAGGTTGCCAAACGCCAGGTGAAGCTCCTGCTCGGCGGGATCCTCGGCCCGCCCGACAGCAACCCCGAGGTCTCGCCCGAGCTCCAGCAGCTCTGGTTCGATGTCACCAAGCGGTCGGCGGACCCCACGGCCGTCAACGGCTCGCGGGTCGTCTACCAGTGGCGGTTCAGCGACGCCGATCCGTGGCACCTGATCCTCGACAACGGCTCGACCCGGGTCGAGCCCGGCGAAGTCCCCGACCCGAACCTGGTTCTCGAGACCAGCTGGAACGACTGGATCTCCTTCACCAAGCCGGGCGAGAACCCGATGAAGTACTTCCTCCAGCGCAAGGTGCGCCCGCGCGGCAAGATCCGCGAGCTGGCGCGGATGCGCAGAGTCTTCCGCTAGCGGATCGGCGGGCGGGCGTCGGCCCAGGGCCGCTCGGCCTCGAGCTGAGTGGCGAGCGAGAGCAGCGTCGCCTCGTCTCCCGGGCGGCCGATGACCTGAACCGCCAGCGGCAGCCCGTCGGCGGCGAAGCCGGAGGGCACCGACATCGCCGGGTTGCCGAGGTGGTTCCAGGGGATGCAGAAGGGATAGAAGCGGCTCATCCCGAGCGTGGTCCAGAGCGCGCTCCTGCCCTCCCAGCGGCGCACCGGCAGGGCCGTGCCCCCCATCACCGGCGTGACTAGGACGTCGTGGGAGTCGAAGATCGAGTTGACCCTCGCGGCATCCGCCGCCTCACCGCGGCGGGCCCGCTCGAAGAGGCCGTCGGGGACGAGGTTGCCGAGCCGGGCGAATCCGCGCGTGCGCCTTTCGAGGCGCTCGGGATGCGGGACCGTGGCGAAGTCTTCGGCGATCCCGCGCAGGAACCGGGGCGAGACGTTGTTGCCGATTGCGCCCCAGTGCGGGTCCTGCTCGGAAACCGTATGGCCGAGGCCGCGAAGCACCTCGGCGGTGTCCCGCACGGCCTGTTTCGCGACCTCGTCGACGGTCGGCGGCGCGGCCGCGGTCGGCGGCCTGGTCGACCAGGCGACACGAAGCTTCCCGGGCGGCGTCCTCGCCGCCTCCGCGAACGGCCGCCCGGGCGGTGGCGGCGCACCCGGCTCCTCCGAGCCGCCGCTGCAGACGTCGAGCCAGACGGCGGTCTCGAGGACGGTCCGGCTGAGGCAGCTGTTGACCGAGAGCCCGTTCCAGTGGTCGAGATACGGCGCCCACGAGATCCTGCCGCGCTGCGGTTTCAGCCCGAACAGGCCGCAGCAGGCGGCCGGGATCCGGATCGAGCCGCCACCGTCGGAGGCCGACGCGATCGGGACCATGCCGGAGGCGACCGCGGCACCGCTGCCGCCGCTCGAGCCGCCCGGGGTCCGCTGCGGATCCCAGGGATTGCGGGTGACACCCCAGGTGGCGGACTCGGTGAAGGCGCAGATCGCGAGCTCCGGCAGGTGGGTCTTGCCGATGACGATCGCCCCGGCGGCACGGAGCCGGCGGACCATCTCGCAGTCGGCGGCGACCGGGTCGCTGAAGCCGTCGGTCCCGTTGGCGGTAATCTCGCCGGCGACGTCGAGCTCGTCCTTGATCGCGATCGGGACCCCGAGCAGCGGCCGCTCGTCGCCGCCGCGAAGCCGGGCCTCGGCCTGCTCGGCCTCGAGCAGGGCCTTCTCGGCGAGGACGACGCGGAACGCGTTCAGGTGTTGGTCGAGCCGTCCGATCCGGTCGAGGCAGAGATTGACCAGCTCGGTCGGCGAGACCTCGCCGGCGCGGACCATCTCCGCCTGCCGGACGGCGCCCGCAAAGGCGACGTCCTCGTCGGCCATCGTTGTGCTCCCCACCGCCACGCCGGCATCGTAGCGGCGAGCCGCAGCAATTCGTGGGGAGAGAACCCGAGGCGAGTCGCTTTCCCAAACCTATGGTTGGGAAAAGCGACTGGCACGGCCGGGATGCCGCGATCGCGGTATTCGCCGCGCGGCAACACGGGTTGATCACCGCCGCGCAGCTTCGGGAGGTCGGCCTGAGCGAGGCGGCGATCTCGAAGCGGGCGGCGACGGGACGCCTGCACCGGATTCATCGCGGTGTCTACTCCGTCGGCTACCCGGCCGAGAGTCAGGAGGCAAGGTGGATGGCCGCGGTGCTCGCCAGCGGCTCCGCCGCGGCGCTCAGCCACCGCTCTGCGGCTGCCCTCTGGGAACTGCTTCGGCCGATGGAGGGGCCGGTTGAAGTCTCGGTCCGCACGCAGGCCGGCCGCAGGGCACAGCCCGGGATCCGCATCCACCGTCGCGCCGCGCTGTCACCGCAGGCCGTGACCGTCCGCAATTTGATCCCCGTGACCTCACCAGCGCTGACGCTCGAAGATCTGCGGGGCGTTGTCTCCCCCCGCCTCCGGCGACGGGCGCTGAGACAGGCTGAGGTCCGGCGATTCGCGCTGGGGCCTCGCGGCCCCGGCGATCGAACGCGGAGCGACGTCGAGCTCCGGTTCCTGGAGCTCTGCCACCGCCACCGCATTCCGACCCCCCTCGTCAACGTCCGGATCGGGCGCTGGACCGTCGACTTCGTCTGGCACGAGCAGCGGCTCGTCGTCGAGGCCGACAGCTGGCGCTATCACGGGGGCAGCGTCGCCTTCGAGGACGACCGCGCGCGCGACGTCGACCTTCGCCGCCGCGGCTACGTCGTGCACCGGTTCAGCGAACGTCAGATCCGAGAAGAGGATGCGGTGGTCGCGGCCGACGTCGCCGCCGCTCTGGGCCTCACCGGGAGGGCGACCCGAGGCGGCTGATCAAGCCTCGGCCGGCTCCGGCTCCGAGGCGCCGTGCTCGAAGCTCAGCTCCGGCAGCGCCCGGTCGAGCCAGGAGGGGAACCACCAGTTCCAGTCGCCGAGCAGCTTCATCGCGGCCGGGACGAGGATCAGCCGGACCAGGGTCGCGTCGAGGGCGATCGCGACGGCGGACCCGAGGCCGAGCTCCTTGATCGAGGGGACGCCGGTGAGCACGAAGACCGCGAACACGGAGCTCATGATCAGCGCCGCCGAGGAGATCGTCCTGGCGCTGGTCGAGAGGCCCTCGGCGACCGCCCGTTCGTTGTCGTGGTGCTTCATGTAGCGCTCGCGGATCCGCGACATCAGGAAGACCTCGTAGTCCATCGAGAGGCCGAAGACGATGGCGAAGATCAGCGGCACGTTGATCGTGTCGAGCGCGCCCTGGCTTTCGAACCCGAGCAGCCCGTCGAACCAGCCCCACTGGAAAATCGCGACGAGGATGCCGAACGCAGCGCCGATCGAAAGCAGGTTCATCAGCACCGCCTTCAGCGGCAGCAGCAGCGACCGCAGCATCACCATCAGGACGAGGAAGCTGAGGCTGAGGACGAAGAGGACGATCTTCCACATCGAGCCGCTGATCTGGGCGCGGACGTCGTCGCTGCGGGCGGTTTCGCCGCCGACGCTGACCGTCGCCACCTGGGCCAGCTCCGTCGCGGGAACGACGGTGTCGCGCAGGCGCCCGACCAGGGAGCGGGCGGCGTCGGACTCGCTCGGCGCGCTCGAGGTCGCCTGAAAGAGGACGCTGTCGCCGGCGAAGACCGGGGACGAAACCGAGCTGATCCCCGGCGTCGACTCGAGGCGCCGGCTGAACGCCGCCACCGCGGCGCGGTCCCGATCCCCTTCGAAGGACGCGACGACCTGGACCGGGTCGGCGCCGCCCCCGAGCTGCTGCGAGGCGAGCTCGTTGCCGACGCGGACGTCGTTGCCCTTCGGGAACTGGGCCAGCGCTTCGGTGCCGGTGTGGATCGAGAGCAGCGGCACGGCAAGCAGCAGCAGGACCGAGGTGACGCTGATGACCGCGACCCAGGGATGGGCCATGACGTTGCGCGTCCATTTGAACCAAAAGCCTTCGGGCCCTGGAGCTCCCACGCCCCCAGGGTCTGACCCGCCGCCCCCGGACGCGGGAGCCAGGGCCAGTCCATCTCTGTTTCCTCTGGCCCCAGCGGGAACAGAGGAGGCGGCGGATTTATTGAATGGACGCTTGATGAAATGCAGGCCGGCCGCCACGACGCCGCCCGGCATCACGCGGTCGCCGAGGTAGGAGATCAGGGTCGGGAGCAGGGTCGTCGCGGCGAGGATCGAGACGGCGACGACGGTCATCGCGCCGAGCGCCATCGAGCGCAGGGCCTGGTTGTCGACCATCCAGAGGCCGGCGAGGGAGACGATCACGGCGAGGCCGGAGAAGGAGACCGCCAGCCCCGAGGTCGAGAGCGCGTTTGCGAGGGCCTCCTCGTCGCCGCGGCCGTCGCGGCGCTCCTCGCGGTAGCGGGCGAGGATGAACAGCGAGTAGTCGATCGCGACTCCGATCCCGATCATCGAGGCCATGTTGGTGACGAACACCGAGGTCGTCATCTGCAGCGAGATGAAGTAGATGAGGGCGCCGGTGACGATCACGCTGACGAACCCGAGCGCGAGCGGAAGCGCGGCGGCGGCGAGCGAGCCGAAGACGACGAGAAGGATGATCGCGACGATCGGGAAGCCGCTGAACTCGGCCTCCGCCAGGTCTTCCTTGGAGAGTTCCTGGAACCCCGCCCAGATCGACGCCTGGCCGGCGAGGTAGGTCGTCACCCCGTCCTGGGCCGACCCGGGGTCGAGGTCGGAGCGGAGATCGCCCGCGGCGTCGATCTGGTCGTCGGGGCTGAGCGTGCTGCGCAGCGGCAGCATCGCGGTCCCGCTCTGCGCGAGCTCCCGGCGCCCGCGGGCCGCGACCGCGGCGGGCAGCGAGACCCCGTCGACTTCGGCGACCGCGTCGCGGACCCGACCGATCGCCGCGGCCCGGGCGGCCGTGCCGGCGGCCGGGTCGGCGCGCAGCACGGCCGCGATCCCGTTCCCCTCGCCGCCGAATTCGCGTTCGACCGAGTCGGCGACCGCCTTCGACTGGCTACCGGGTACGTCGAAGCCGCCGCCGGTGAGGTGTTCTGTCTGCCGTGAGGCGAACGGGAAGGCGAGGAAGAGGACGAGAGCCCACACGACCAGAACCGGGCGGCGGTGACGCCGCAGAAAGCCGGAGAGTGTGGTCATCAACTCGCGCATTGGCTGTGCGGCCAATGTCGCGCAGCGGCGGCGGCGAGTCTGTGAGGAGAGTCACTCCCTACTTGCTGAGGAGGAACCGCGCCGACGCGGTACCGGCCTCGAGCGCCCCGTCGATGTCCTGATCGGGATCGGACAGGGCCTGGAGGGCGAAGCCGTCGCCGAGCGCGAACAGGTAGGAGACGGTCGCCTTGGCGTCGTAGCGGAGGCTCAACACGCCCTCGCCCTGCTTCGCCTCGAGGACCTCGGCCACGTGAGAGCGGGTTCGCTCGAAGAGCTGGCCGACCTCGCGCTGGATCTCGGGATTGCGGCGGCCGGCGCTGAACAGCTCGTAGAGGAGAAGGAAGAAGGCCGGTTCGTTCTCGATCAGGTCGGTGAGGCTGGAGACGAGCGCCTCGAGAACGTCGTCGACGGTATGGGCGCCGGAAAGGGCCTCGTCGAGGCGGGCGACGCGGATCTCGGCGTCGCGGCGGACGACCTCGACCAGCAGCCGCTCCTTGGTCCCGAAGTAGTAGTGGAGGAGGCCGCGGCTGACGCCGGCCTCGCGGGCGACCTGCTCGAAGGTGGATGCCGCGGCGCCGCGCTTGGCGACGCTGTCGCGCATGGCGTCGACGATGCGCTGGGCCTTCTCCCCGCTCAGCTCCCGCTCTTTGGTCGCCGCCTCCATCAGACTCAGTCTACGAACCCGCCCGGAGCCCCCGGGTCGGCTCTAGGCGCCGTTGATGCTGCTCGCGCTCGTGTACTCGAACTCCTCTTCGGCGCCGAAGAGGGTGTCGAGCACGGTCTTGCGGGCGTCCTCGCTGACGATCAGGGCGATCACGCCGGCGACGATGCCGAACAGGATCAGGCGGCCGAGGCGGCTCTTCTTCCGCTTCTGCGGGCCACGCAGGTGCTCGGACGCCTCGCGCAGGTTCTCGGCCGCGGAGCGCAGGTCCTTCTGCACCTTCTTGTCGCTGGTGACGGCCTTGACCGGGCTGTGTCCGTTGCCGGTCGCCCGGCTGTAGGCCCCGCGCGCCGCTTCGAACGCGTTCTTGAGGCTGTCGCGCAGGTCTTCGTCCTCGATCAGCCGCTGGACGTAGGGGTTCTGGCGCGCTGTCGAGTAGAGCTCGGTGGCGCGGTCGGCGGTCTGGGTCGCCTTCGATGATGTCTTCGCCATGCCTTCTCCTCGCTGGGGAAACTTGCAGGCTCAGAATACCCCGGTCCGGCAGATTCGGGCCTCACCCCGGTCCGATCCCATCGAGGAGGACCGTGTTCGAGCCGAAGTTGAGGTCGGCGTCATCGACTTTTCGCAGCCGCAGGCGGGCGACGTCGGGGCCCGGCAGGGCGTAGCGCCTGATCCGCAGCGCACCGACGGATTCGTATCCGGCGGCCGTGAAACCGGGCCCGAGGAGCCGGCGAGGGACGGGGGGCGCGTCGCCGTCGGAGATGAACTCGATTTCATGCACGTACCAGGGGAATTCTTCCGACGCCCGGACCTGAAACGAACCGCTCGACAGGTAGTAGCGGAGCGATGCCTGGCCCAGGGTCCAGGTCACCATCGCCCGCGGGGCCTGCGGTTCGCCCAGCCGGTCCGCGACCGCCTCCCAATCGACGCGCTGCAGCGACGGGGAGGTGGAGGCGAGGACGGTGAAGGCGAACGAGTAGGCGATCAACACCGCGGCGACCGCGATCCCAGCCCGCCGCGCGCGGCGCAGCATGCATGAGACCGCGAGCGCGACCAGCAGCGGAACAAGTGCCGGGATCAGGTTGCGGGCGAGGACGAAGTCGGCGCTGCGATCGAACACCGCTATCGCCAGCGGCGCGGCGACGGTGAAGGCGACGATCGCCAGCATCGGCGCCGCGGCGCGGCGCTCGCGGCGCTCGCCGCGGGCCGCAAGCAGGCCCAGACCGACGACGATCGCCGCCACTGGCACGATCGCCGGGGTCAGGCGCTCGGGCTGGGCGATCACTTCTCCGGTCTCGCCGACCGCGAAGGTCGCTCCGACCTCCCAGAGCCTGTGGCCGAGGCTGTGGTCGCCGATCCAGTCGGCGTGGCCCCGCAGGGTCTGGTGGATCGCCAGGGGTGCGAGGGCGATGCCGGTCGCGGCGACGATCCCGCTCGCGACGGCGGCGGCGCGGCCGCGCCGCCAGAGCAGCCAGGCGGCCTCGACGACGATCGGGAAGATCGCGAAGTAGTGGGTCGCGAGGGCGAGCGCCGACGCCGTGCCCCAGCCGAGCATGTCGCCGCGCCGGCCGCGCCCCAGCGCCCGCACGAAGAACAGGGCGCCGGCGGCGCTGAAGAGGACCAGCAGCGAGTAGCTGCGCGCCTCCTGCGAGTACCAGAGGAGCATCGGGTTGACGGCGACGAGAGCCGCGGCGAGGATCCCGGCCCGCCTGCCGCGGAGCTCGAGCCCGATCAGGTAGGCGACCGGCACGGTCGCGATCCCGGCCATCGCCGAGAGCGAGCGGAGCCCGACCTCGCCTGTCCCGACGACCTGTACCCAGAGCCAGGCGAGCACGTAGTAGAGCGGGGGCGCCGACTCGCTGAACCCGACGACGTTCATCGCGTGGCCGAAGCTGCCGCGCAGGACGCGACTGGCGGTGACGATCTCGTCGTGGTGGTAGGACTGGGCTCCGAGCGTCGCCAGGCGCAGCCCGGCCGCCAGCACCGTCAGCCCGGCGACGAGCCAGAACGCACGCGAGCGCGCCCGGACCCACTCGCGGGCCTGATCGAGGAAGCCCGCGGGGCTCCACCTGCCGAGGGCGCCCGCCGCCTCCAGGGTCCCTCCTATTCCAGCGCGGCGTCGATCGCCGCCGAGACCTCTTCGACGTAGACGAACTCGAGGTCGGCCCGCTCGTGCTCGGGGATCTCCTCGACGTCGCCCTTGTTGCGCTCGGGGACGATCACCCGCTTGATCCCGGCGCGCTGGGCGGCGAGCGACTTCTCCTTGAGGCCGCCGATCGGCAGCACCTGCCCGGTCAGGGTCACCTCGCCGGTCATCGCGACCTCGTTCGAGACCGGGCGGCCCGAGACGAGCGAGGAGAGCGCGACGGTCATCGCGACGCCTGCCGACGGGCCGTCCTTGGGGACCGCGCCGGCGGGAACGTGGATGTGGATGTCGTTATCGGCGAACCATTTGGCGTCGAGGCCGGGTGCGATCTCCTGCCAGTGGCCGCGAACGTAGGAGAGCGCCGCCTGGGCCGACTCCCTCATCACGTCGCCGAGCTGGCCGGTGATCGTCAGCCCTCCCGACCCCGGTGCCGCCGTCGCCTCGATGAAGAGCACGTCACCTCCGGTCGGGGTCCAGGCGAGGCCGGTCGCGACCCCCGGGTCCTTGGTTCTGCGCCGCTGCTCGGCGAAGAAGCGTCGGCGCCCGAGCAGCTCGCGCGCGCGCTTGGCCGAGACCCTCACCTTGCCGTCGACCTTTCCCTCGGCGACCTCGCGCGCGACTTTGCGGCAGATCGTGCCGATCTGCCGCTCGAGGTTCCGGACCCCCGCCTCGCGGGTGTACTCGTCGATGATCGCGACCAGGGCGGGGTCCGCGAACTCGATCTGGGAGGTTTTAAGCCCGTTTGCCTCAACCTGGCGCGGGACCAGGTAGCGGCGCGCGATGTGCTTCTTCTCGTCGAGCGTGTAGCCGGCGAGCTCGATCGTCTCCATCCGGTCC
>DASXBC010000233.1:0-20262 GCA_036406355.1 Solirubrobacterales bacterium
CGGCCTCAACAGCTTCTTCAACCTGCTCGCGTTCAAGCCGAAGGGGAAGGAAAGCTTCCTCTTCTACGCCCCCTGGGGGATCCACAACCTCAACACCGGCTACCTCCAGGACGCCGGCGGCCCGGTCCAGCGGGCGCTGGCGATGATCACCTGCAACGGGACCAACCTCGCGGTGGGGATCACGCAGAACTCGCCCTATCTGAAAACGATCATCGAAGCGGCCCGGGTCCCGCGCGCGAAAGAAATCCCGCCGATCCCGCCTGACAAAGAATCCCACACCCCCTACTTCTGCGGCCCGACCGCGGAACCCGAAAAATGAGCAAGAAGGCGCCGAGCACAACCCAGCTGCTGGTCATCACGGGCTTCGCGTTCTCGTGCTTCGGGATCCTGCTCTTCATGTGGATCACGTTCGGCGGGCCGACCCCGTTCAAAGCGAAGCCGTACGAGATCAAGATCCCGTTCAACGAGGCGACTCAGCTCGCCCAGCAGTCCGACGTCCGCATCTCCGGCGTCTCGATCGGCAAAGTCCAGTCGATCGAAGTCTCCCCGAACGGCAAGCAGGCGCAGGCCACCGTCGACATCGACGACAAGTACGGGCCGATCCCCCAGAACACGCGGGCGATCCTGCGGACCAAGACGCTGCTGGGGGAGACCTACATCGAACTGACCCCCGGCAGCAGCTCCGAACCCGCCCTCAAGGACGGCGGCACCCTGCCCGAGGCCAACATCGCCGAATCGGTCCAGCTCGACGAGATCTTCCGCACCTTCAACGCGCCGACCCGCGCCGCCTTCCAGGAATGGATGCGAAACGCGGCGATCGCGATCGAGGGGCGCGGCCAGGACCTGTCGGCCGCGTTCGGCCAGTTCGGCCCGACCCTGACCGAATTCGACAAACTCTTCCGCGTCCTCGACTCCCAGGAGCTGGCGGTGCGGCAGCTGTTCCGCAACGGGGCGACGGCGCTGCAGGCGTTCCGCGGCCGCGAAGGCGCCCTCGCGGACCTGATCCAGAGCTCGAACTCGGTCTTCCAGACGACGGCAACCCGCGAACGGGACATCGAAGCCCTGTTCCGCGCCTTCCCCACCTTCCTCGATGAATTCCGGACCACGCTCGACCGGCTCCGCACGTTCTCGGTCAACACCGACCCGCTGCTGCGCCAGCTGGTGCCGGCGGCCGAACAGCTCTCGCCGACGCTGATTGCGGTGGCGAAGTTCTCGCCGGAAGCCGAAGGCTTCTTCAAGGGGTTGCTGCCGGTGATCAACGAGTCCTCTAACGGTTTCACCGCCTTCCGCAAGCTGTTCCGCGACCAGTTCCCGCCTCTGCTGCGCGCGACCCAGCCCTTCATCCGCAACATCAACCCCCTGCTCACCGGGCTCGGGCAGTACAAACGCGAGCTGGCGGCCTCGATGGCCAACGCCGCCGCAGCGACCAACGCCGTCCATATCGGGTCGAACGAAAAGCAGCTCCACTACCTGCGGGTGATGGGGCCGTTCACGCCGGAGTCGCTGGCGACCCTGCCCTCACGCCGCACCACCAACCGGACCAATGCCTACATCCAGCCCGGCTCCTCGGAGAGCCTTGCCACCGGGCTGCTCAGCTTCGACACCCGCCAGTGCTCGGGCGGGATATCGGCGTCGCTGAACGGGAACACCCCGAACGAAAAAGCGTTCAACGAACGAACCGAAGGCAATGTCGCCAAAGCGAACGACCTCTTCCTCCGCCTGCGGCAATACGCGTTCGCCAACCAGGACCACACGAGCACCGTCCCGGCACCCGGCTGCTCCGCCCAGGCCCCGTTCGCGCCGATCTTCGGCAGCGGCCAGCCGACGACCTACCAGCACACCTTCGAACAGGGCGGCTGAGCCGGCCCCCGCGCCGCCGCCACCGATCGGTCGAGCGCCAACGTCGATGTCGGGAAAGGGCGCGGAGGCCTTCCAACGACCAGGCAAATGGTTCCGCATTCGACCCCTCGCCCCTATCGGCGGGATCGCCATCGAGGTCGAGCCTTCAGGGGCTCGGCGCCGAGACGCGGGAATTCTGCCGCCCCTGCCACACGAACCCACGCGATGAGGGCAGCAGGAGCAGGATCAGGAGAAGGAGACGAACGGGCACTTCCCACCAGACGCCGTTGAGCGCCGTCCCCAGCGCGGCGGCCGCCATCAGCACGACCGCGAGAACCCAGGCGATCCGGCTGCCGGCCAGGACGAACCCGAACAGCGCCACCACGACGAGGAGGGACTCGACGTATGGCCCGGTCGGCGCGTAGGACACGGCCGGCGCGAAGAGCGCCAACGGGGAGCCGAGCGCAGCCAGCTTCAGGGACCGGGGGCTTTCGCGCATACGGGCCATCCCACCAGGCATCGGCGGCAGCGGCCGGACAGTTGAGCGGCGAACCGGGGAGGACCGGCAAAGAGAGGGCGGCCACCCGGCCGCCCTCTCGCGATGCTCGTATCGGGCGGCCGAGGCCGCCGGCCAGCTAGCCCTTCGGCGTGCAGGGCACGACGACCGAGCCTTTGAGCTTGTCGCCGTTGCTGAAGCTGACTTCACCTTCGCCGAACAGGCTGCCCGTCGGGCATTTGGCGAGGAAGTAGCTGTGCTTCTTCCCTTTGTAGGTGAAGATTTTCTTGTTGGTGATTTCGAAATTCGTCAGCGAGCCGGAACCGCCCGCGACGGTCGGGATCTTCGAGTCGAGGTGCATCCCGTATTTGCCTTTGTGCTCTTTGGTGACGAAGACCTTGGTGATGAAGGCCGTCGGCGCCGGCACGTTGGCGTAGACGTGGACGAGGATCAGTGTTTTGCCGCCCCTGGTGCCGCCGTTGAAGACCAGCAGCGGGCCTTTCGCGTTGAACGGCGCCTGTTCCGGGAATTCGACCTGGGCTGTGGCCGAGCCCTGGCCGATCAGAGCGTTCTTGCAGGCCGCCTTTGCCTGGGCGGTCGGCCGCGCCTCGAGCTGGCCGGCCTTGCAGGTCGGAAGCCCCTTGGTGTCGAGCGCCCCGTTCTTGTCGATGTCCGCCGAGAAGGTCTTCGCCGCCGGCGGGTGTTTGCCGTCTTTGGTCGAGATGTTGGCGCTGATCTTGAACGTGATCGGCGCGAGTTCCTTCTTCGGCAGCGCCTTCGGGGTGATCGAGCTGTCGAATTTGAGCACCAGGTTGCCCAGGCTCACGACCACCGGTTTCGCCATCGAAATGCCGGCGAAGGCGATCGCTGCCACGGCACCCAGAGCGAGTGTCCACATCAAGCGCTTGCGCATATACCTCTCAGTCTCCTTTTCAGATGCCGGAGCCAGCCTGTGCCGGCCGTAGAGCCTCTTATCTCTACCCCTCCACCGGCCAAACTAACAGGCTCAGATCCATTGAGTAAACCCGGGCCGAGGGGCAAAAGAGCGCCTTGAGCCCGTTCAGGGCTCGGTCATCGAGAGCCGGACCCGCTCGCGCTCCTGTTCGGCCCGCTCCGACCCCAGGAAGGGAAGCGCTATCCAGAACATCAGATCCGGCAGCCGGCTTGGCAGTCGCGACGCGGCGCCGTGCAGGATCTCGCTGTAGAGGAGCTCGTTGATCCCGCCGGCGAGTGAGAGCGAGGTGATGCCGGGCAGCTCGACCGTCGTCTCGGCGCGGCCGGCGTCGATGAAGCCGGTGAACTGGCGCAGCGCGGCGTCGCGGCGGGTGAGCGCCTTCGGCCCCGCGGCGAGCACCTCGACGATTGCGAAGCGGGCCTCGTCGGGATGCTCGGCGAGGTGGTCGAGGAGCGCCCCGAGGCCGGCCGCGACCCGCTCCGCCCACGGTGCTCCCGGCTTCGACTCGAAGCCGCGGGCGGTGTCGCCGAGCAGGTTTCCGAGCAGGACGTCGTAGGCGGCGAGGAAGCAGTCCTCCTTGCTGGTGAACAGTTCGTAGAACGTCTTGCGCGAGACGCCGGCGACTTCGATCACGTCGACCACCCTCGTCTCCGGATAGCCGCGCTCGGCGACGACCTCGATCATCGCCTGGAGGATGCGCTGCCGCTGGGATTCGGTCACCGCCTCCCGCGGTAGCCCGTGACGCCCCCTTGGCAGTCGCTCGCCCGTTCTGGCTGCGCGTCTACCGGAAGCCACTCCTAGAGGGTAAATCAGGCGGCGCCAAGTCCCAACTCGTCAATGGTTCGCGCTTCGCCGGCTGCGCGAAGAGTCAGGCTGCGACGCTGGCTCTCTCCGCGCTCAGGCCGATCCAGATCACCTGGTCGCGGTCGGGGCCGACGCCGACGAGGCGGATCGGGACGCCGGCGAAATCGGCGATGTATGCGAGATAGGCCCGTGCCTGGGGGGGCAGGTCGGCCTCGCTGCGGCACTCGGTGAGGTCGGCCTGGAACCCGGGCAGCTCCTCGTACTCGGGCTCCGCCGAGTGGAGGATCGACTGGTGGTAGGGGAAGCTGTCGAAGACCGCGCCCTCGCTCGAGCGGTAGCGGACGGCGACCCGCAGCGGATCGAGGCCGCTGAGGACGTCGAGCTTGGTGATCGTCAGCGCGCTCATCCGGTTGAGGCGGACCGCGTAGCGGAGCGCGACCAGGTCCATCCATCCGCAGCGCCGCTCGCGCCCGGTAGTCGTCCCGTACTCGTGGCCGCGCTCGAGCATGTGGCGCCCGACGTCGTCATCGAGCTCGGTCGGGAACGGGCCGGCGCCGACCCGGGTGGTGTAGGCCTTCGCCACTCCCCACACCTCGTCGATGTCGGTCGGGCCGACCCCGGCGCCGACCGTCGCCGCACCGGCGATCGGGTTCGAGGAGGTTACGAACGGATAGGTCCCATGGTCGAGGTCGAGCAGCGTCGCCTGCGCCCCCTCGAACAGCACCGTGCCGCCGCTGTCGAGGGCGTCCCAGCAGAGGCGGGAGGTGTCGGCGATATGGGGCTCGAGCCGGTGGCCGAAGTTGACGTGTTCCTCGGTCATCGCATGAAGATCGATGCGCGGGTCCGGGGCCTCCTCGTAGCCGTTGGGGACGTCCTTCGCTTCCTCGCCCGCCTCGCGGCGCAGTTTGCGCCGCCGGACCGAGAGTTCGCGCAGCGCCTGCTGCTTGAAGGCGAGCGCGGCCCTGATCTTCGTCCGCAGGATCTTCTCGTCGAGCAGGTCCTGGACGCGGATCCCGAGCCGCAGCGCCTTGTCGGCGTAGCAGGGTCCGATCCCGCGCCTGGTGGTGCCGATCGAGTACTTGCCCAGCTTCACCTCGCCGGCGGTGTCGAGGAGCACGTGGTAGGGCATGATCAGGTGGGCGTTGGCGGAGACCCTGAGGTTGCCGACGTCGATTCCCCGCCGCTTGAGCCCGTCGATCTCGGCCAGCAGGATGCGGGGGTCGAGCACGACCCCGTTGCCGATCACGCAGGTCTTCTCCGGGTAGAGGATCCCGGAGGGGATCAGGTGGAACTTGAACTCCTCGCCGTCGCGGACGATCGTGTGGCCGGCGTTGTTGCCGCCCTGGAACCGCACGATCATCTCGGCGCGATCCGCGAGCAGGTCGGTGACCTTGCCCTTGCCCTCGTCGCCCCACTGGGCCCCGACTATGACTATTCCCGGCATAAGAACCTTTCGCGCTTCACTCGCTGCGCGATGTGACAGATATGGACGCTTGCTGTTCCGCGCTCATGGCGAAGGGAATTGTGCCTGGTATCAGGCAACCTTGCCGTAGCGGCGGTCGTCGCCGAAGAGCGGCACCTCGTCGCACATCTGCGTCAGCCTCGACACCGTGCGGGCTCCGATCTGCAGCTCGAGCTCCTCGTGGGGGAGGTTGGTCGTGACCAGGACCGAGCGCTGCGTCTCGTAGCGCTCGTTGATCAGCGCGTAGAGCTGCTCGAGGACCCAGTCGGACCGCTTCTCGGCGCCGAGGTCGTCGATGTGGAGGAGGTCGACCGAGGTCAGCCGCTCGAAGAAGGAGAGGTAGGAGTCGCCGGCGGGCTCGGACTCGAAGGTCCGGCGAATCCGCGCCAGCAGCTTCGGCAGCGAGTAGATCGCGACCGAGCGCCCGGCCTCGATCGCGCTCTTCGAGACGAGCATCGCCAGCGTCGTCTTGCCGGTGCCCGTGTCGCCGAACAGCCAGAGGCCGCGTCCCTCGGCAAGCCGCTCGTCGAGCTCGTCGACGAAGGCGTGGACCTCGCCCACCGCGGCTCGCGTCGAGAGGTCGCGCTCCATGTCGCTGACCGGCGGCCGCTCGAAGGAGACGCCGCGATAGCGCGGGGGGATCACCGACGCGACCCCGCGGCTGCGACCGCGGCGCAGGCGCTGCTCACGGCACTCGCAGGGCCGGGCGACGTCCTCGGGGCCGAGGATCCACCCCGACCCGTCGCAGACGCCGAGCGGGCAGGCCCGCTCGGGAAGCGCTCCCGCCATCAGAAGTCCGGCCCGGCCGCGGCCACGTCATCGGCGATCGCCGGCCCTTCGCCGGCGGGCTGCTCGATCGGCCGCTCCTGGCTCGAGTGGTCGGCGAACTTCGGGAAGCGGTCGATGAACACCAGCCTCGGCGTGCCGATCGGCCCGTTGCGATGCTTGGCGACGATCACCTCCGCCAGGCCGTCGTCCTCGTAGTCGGGGTCGTTGCGGTGGTAGTAGTCCTCGCGGTAGAGGAACGCGACCAGGTCGGCGTCCTGCTCGATCGACCCGCTCTCGCGCAGGTCGGAGAGCAGCGGCCGCGGTGGCGTGCGCTGCTCGGGAGCGCGGGAGAGCTGCGAGATCGCGAGGACCGGCACGTCGAGCTCGCGGGCGAGGATCTTCAGGCCCCGGCTCATCTGCGCGACCTGCTCGACCCGGTTCGCGCGGTGGTCGTCGGAGCGCATCAGCTGCAGGTAGTCGACGATCACCAGGCCGAGGCCGCCCTTGTCCTGCTCCTGGGTGTGGAGCCTCCTGGCCTTCGCTCGCAGGTCGAGGATGCCGAGGTCGGAGGAATCGTCGAACCAGAGCGGGGCCTCCTCGAGTTCGTTGCAGGCCCGCACCACCTGCGGCCAGTCCTTCTGCGCGACCTGGCCCTTGCGGAGCTTGTCGCCCGGGATCCGCGCCCGGCAGGCGATGAACCGCTGCGCGAGCTCGACCTCGGACATCTCGAGCGAGAAGAAGGCGACCGGAAGCCCCTTCTTGACGGCGACGTTTTCGGCGATGTTGGCGACCAGGGCGCTCTTCCCCATCGCCGGGCGGGCGGCGACGATGATCAGGTTGCCGGGCTGGAAGCCGCCGGTGATCGCGTCGATGTCCTTGAACCCGGAAGGGGTCCCGGTCAGCTCGGCATCGCCGGTCGAGAGCTTCTCGAGCCGGTCGACCTCGTCGTGGAGGATCTCCGAAAGCATGCGGAAGTCGCCGGCCTGCTCCTTGTGGGCGACTTCGAACAGCAGCTTCTCGGCCCGCTCGGAGAGCTCGCGGGGCTCGCCGTCGCGCTCGTTCACCCACGACTGGATCTCCTGTCCAGCACCCAGCAGCCGCCTCAGCAGCGAGTTCTGCTGGACGATCTCGGCGTAGTGGCGGGCGTTGCCCGCGGCCGGCACCTTCGCCGCCAGCTCGGAGACGTAGTGCCTGCCGCCGCCGGCGTCGATTTGGTTGCGCTGGACCAGCCCCTCGCCGACGCTGAGCTCGTCGATCGGTTTCGAGGCCGCGTGGAGGTCGTGGATGCAGCGGAAGATCACCGCGTGCTTGTCGAGGTAGAAGTCCTCGGCGGTGAGCTTGACGTCGACGAAGACGCGGTTCAGCGCCGGCTCGGAGACCAGCATCGCCCCGAGCACGGATTCCTCGGCCTCGATGTTCTGCGGGGGGACGTGGGCTGTCGGCGGCTGCGGCATCGAGGTCTAGTTAAGGATGGGTCGCGGCGGCAAATTCGCCCCCGTCGATCCCGTCGCCAAGCAAACCAAAGCCCGCCCGGCCCCAGCGCCGGGGTCCCTGCAACGCGCGGCGAAAAGATTCTCGGCCGCTCAGCCCGGGAGGGTGGCCTGCGGGGGCAGCGGGATCTCGCCGGCGATCTCCTGGCGGCGCTCCCCTCGCCGCAGCATCCGGAGGGTGAGGATCGCGATGCTGAGGATCGCGGTCGCACCCAGACTCAGCTGGATGCTGAGCAGCCCCTGCCGCGTCCAGTAGACGTCGCGGAGGTCGAGCAGCAGCGCGGCCTCGTCGAACGTCAAGCCCATCCCGACGCCCATCGGGATCGCGAGCGCCTCCTCGAGCGCCTCGTCCTCGGTCAGGATCGCGACCGTGCCGGAGCCGAAGGCGAGCAGGATGCCGGGGATGAAGTGGTGGATGTGGCGCTCACCGACCCGGATGTCGCGAAACGGGCGCCAGCTTCTGCGGACGCCGAGGGTGGAGAGCCGGATCAGCGCGAACGAGCCGAGGAAGCCGGCGAGGAGGTTGAAGAGGATCGTCTCGCTGCGAGGGGTCTCGACGTAACCGGTGACCGCGACCCCGACCGTGTCGAGGGCCGCCGCGGGGGCCGCCTCGACCAGGCTCTCGCCGTCCTCGGGGGCATGGGAGCGGCGGTTGAGCATCCGCCCGAACTGGCTCGCGGCGACGGCCCCCACGCCGCCGAGCGCGACCACCGCGAGCCCCAGCGTCGCCTGCTCGGATCGAGCCCAGCCGAGGCGCGTCCTCGCCCGGGCGCGGCGAGTGATCCGGGTCGGAAGCCGGCGCTTGCCCACTGGCTCAATCTAGGCCGCCACCCGGCGGCAGGCCCTAGGACTCCTCGGCGACGATCGTCTTCACGGAGGCGACCGAGCCGTCGGCGAGCTCGATCTCGACCATGTGCGTCCCGATCTCGCGGATCGGCTGCTCGAGCTTCACCTGGTGGCGGTCGAAGCGCAGGTTGCGGGCCTCGGCGATCGCGTCGACGATCTCCTTCGGCCCGACCGAGCCGAACAGCTTGCCGTCCTCGCCGGCGCGCTGGTGGATCGTGAGCACGGTCTTGGAGAGGAGCGAGGCCGCCCGCTCTTCGCGCTCGGCGCGGGCCTGTGCGGCCTTTTCGGCCGCCGCCAGGCGCCGCTGCGCCTCCTCGAGCGCTCCCGGTGTGGCCGGAATCGCGAGCTTGCGCGGGATCAGGAAGTTCCGCAGGTAGCCGGGGGAGACGTCGACCGGCTCACCGCGCTGGCCGAGGCTCTCGACGTCCTCGAGGAGGATCGCCTGCGGCATCGCTCAGCGCTCTCCGACGTAGGGAAGGAGCGCGATCTCACGGGCCCGCTTGACCGCGACCGAGAGCTGGCGCTGGTGCTTGCGGGAGAGTCCGGTGACCCGCCGACCCCTGGTCTTCCCCTTGTCGGAGAGGAAGCGGCGCAGCAGGTTGAGGTCCTTGTAGTCGACCGCGGCGGAGTTGATCCGCGTGTATTTGCGCGGGCGAACGCGCTCCATTCCACGCCGCCCGCGGCGCGGCCCAGCCTGTCCTGTCTCTCTTGTTCGAGCCATTTGCGGCCCGGGATGCTACAGACCCCGGCGATCGGGCCGCGGGCTCAGAAGGCGCTCAGAGCAAATCGATGGCGCTCAGAAGGGGATGTCGTCGTCGGCGCCCCCGCCGCTACCGCCGGCCGGCGCGCCCTCGTAGTCGGAGGTGTCTGCCGGAACGTCGCTGCTGGGGGTGAAGCCGTTGCCGTTTCCCCCGCCGCCGCCGCCGGACCCATCGCGCGAGCCGAGGAACTGGACGGAGTTGGCGACGATGCTGACCGCCTGCCGTTTGCCACTCCCGTCTTTGGCCTCCCACTCGCGCCAATCGAGGCGGCCTTCGACCGCGACCGGACGGCCCTTCGAGAGGTAGTTGGCGCAGTTCTCGCCCTGCGCGCCCCAGACGGTGACGTCGAAGTAGTTGGGCTTGTCCTCCCACTCGCCGGTCTGGCCGTTCTTGCGGCGGCTGTTGACGGCGACCCGAAGCTCGCAGACGGAGGTCCCGCCTCCGGTGCTCCGCAGCTCTGGATCGCGGGTCAGGTTCCCCGTGATGACGACGACGTTGATGTTCGAAGCTGCCAAGACTCTCACTCCTCGGTATTCGCTTGTATGAGCCCCAGTCTAAGAGGGCGGACGGCGGCCGCTCGCCCCCAGCGGCGGGCGATTTGCGCAAAGAGCGGGGGTGGCTACTCGGCGGCGCTGTCGTCCGCGGACTCGGGCGCAGGCTCGCCCTCGGCGGGTGCCGCGTCGCCGGCGGGCTCCGCGGCCGCCTCGGGGGCGGACTCGGCGACGGCCGACTCGGCCTCGGCGGCGGGTGGCGGCGGTTGCGGAGCCGCCCGCGGTGGGGCGGGAGGTCGCTCGCGCGAGGACTCCGGGCCGGGGGCGGCTGTCGCCGGCGGGACCACGACCGGAGCGTCGGGATCGACCTTGAAGATCCGGAAGCGGAGGACGCCGTCGGTGATCTTGAGGTTGTGGTCGAGCTCCTGAAGCAGATCGGGAGTCGCCTCGAACCGGAACCACCGGTAGTCGGCCTCGGTCCGCTGCGAGATCTCGTAGGCGAGCTTGCGCAGCCCCCAGTTGTTCTCGTGCTTCAACGTCCCGCCGCCCTCGATCTGGGCTTTCGCCTGCTGGGCGAGCGCGTCGCGGGACGGGGAGTCCTGCCCGGCGTCCAGCATCAGAACCAGCTCGTATTCGCGTGTTGCTGCCAAAAGCGGCGATGGACTATAGCCAGCGACCATCGTCAGCGCGGCGCGAACTCCATCGACCCGTCGTCGGGCGGGGGCGGATCCTCATCCACCGCTTCCGGTGCCGCTTCCGGCGCGGGCGCTTCCGGCGCGGGCGGTGGCGCCACCTGTTCAGGGATCTGGGGCGGAGCGGCGGGCGGGGCCTGGCGCTCGGGTTGGGGGCTCAGCTTGCGCTCCGCTCTTCCTCGGCCCGAGTGACGCTGCCGTACGTGGGCCGATATCCCGCCCTTGGAAGACTTCGCGCTGCGCAAAACCCCCGCCCGCGGTGCCACCCGCCCGAGACTCCGCTTCGGATCAGCCGCTCTGGGACGAGACCGGTGCGACTCTCGCGAAGGCGCGGGAGGTGGGTTCGGTCGCGGGGCATGGACTCCGATCAGGCCGACGTCGGGGGGTAGTGGCGCCGGGTCGGGGGGCGTCAGGAGGTCCGGTAGCAGGCGGAGGGCCGCAATCGCGGCGACCACCACAAGCGCGCCCTTACCGGCTGATGACCATCGGACCCGGACCGTCGGCACCCACGGTCAAGTCCACGACCATCGGACCTTCGCCCCGCCTCTTCAAGCAACCGCCTCGCGAAGCTCCGCGATGTCGTGGAGTTGCGCGTCGACCCAGTCGCCCGGGTTCCGCGAGTAGATGATCTCCTTCAGGTGCTGGGCGCGGACCCGGCGCTCCTCGGGGTCCATCGTCAGCGCCCGGTAGATCGCGTCGGCCTGCTCCTGGATGTCGAACGGGTTGACCGAGAGCGCGCAGTCAGCGAGCTCCTCGTGCGAGCCGGTGTTCTCGGAGAGCATCAGGACCCCGTCGCGGGTGTTCACCGCCGGCGCCTCCTTGGCCACCAGGTTCATCCCGTCGAAGATCGAGTTGACCATCAGCAGGTCGAAGTGCTTGTAGCGGGCGACCGCCTCGGGGAAGTTCTCGTAGATCTTGAGGTCGATCGGCATCCAGTCCGTGGTGCCGTGCCTGTGGTTGACGACGGCGACCAGCGCCTCGATCCGCTCCAGGTACTCGGCGTACTCGGGGACGTCCTGGCGGGATGGTTGGAGGTGGGCGATGAAGGTGACCTTCTCCCGGAACTCGGGGTGCTGCTGGAGGAAGGTGTCGAAGGCGGTGAAGCCGCGCAGCACGTTCTTCGAGAGGTCGGCGCGGTCGACGCGGATGATCAGGTGCTCGCGGCGGCGCTCCAGCACCTCGCGCTCGGCCGCCATCACCTCGGGCGACTCGGCTGCCCGCAGCAGGCGCTCGGCGTCGATCGAGAGCGGGTACGCCCGCGCCAGCGTCTGGCCGCCGTCGTGCCGCACCGCGGCCCTCTCGTAGTCGACGTCGGCCTCGAGCAGCTCGTCGCAGCAGTGCAGGAAGTTGATGCAGTAGGAGTGGGTGTGGAAGCCGATGATGTCGTTGGCCAGCATCCCGCGGAAGATCGCCTCGCGGATCCGACCGGGCAGGATCCGCCAGCTGTCCGGCTGCGACCAGGGGATGTGGACGAAGTGATGGAGGAAGGCGTCGGGGCGCTCGTCGCGGATCATCCCCGGGGCCGTGTAGAGGTGATAGTCGTGGAGCATCACCAGGGGCCGCTCCCGTGACTCGATCTGGCCGAGGACGGCCCCGGCGATGTCCCTGTTGACGGCCTGGTAGCCGAAGTCCCAGGCGTCGAGCTCCTCCTGGCGGACGTCGGGGGCGTTCGAGAGGTCCCAGAGGTAGTGCTGGATGAACCACAGGATCGGATTGGCGATGACGTTGTAGAACTGGTCGTAGGCCTCGGCGTCGCTGCCGACCATCAGCACGCGGTAGTCGATCCCGTCGATCGAGAGCTCGACCGGCCCTCCCCGCTCTTCGGAGACCGCGATGTCCTCGTCGGTCATCGCCGAGGCGATCCAGAGCGCGTCTCGGTGTGAGACGAGGCCGGACAGCGCCGTCACCAGCCCGCCGCCTCCGCGGCGCACCACCCGCTCGCCGTTCTCGTCAAGGTCGAACTGGGCGGGACCGCGGTTGGAGACGATGATCAGGGGATCGCGGTCGTCGCTCACCCGGTCAGCCTACCCGGCGGCGTTACTCGTTCAGTCCGTTGAAGAGCTCGAGCCAGTCGCGGAGCAGGCGCGGCGAGAGGAACCGCTGCCGGGCCCGTTCCTTGCCGGCCTTGCCGAGGCGCTTTCCGAGTTCGGGGTCGCGGAGGATGTCGATCGTGCGGGCCGCGCAGGCCTCGGACGAGTCGACCAGGTAGCCGCTGACCCCGTCTTCGATCTGCAGCGGGATGCCACCGACGTTGCCGGCGACCGTCGGCCGCCCCTTCCACAGCGCCTCTGTCACGGTCAGGCCGAAACCCTCCCGGATCGACTTCTGGAGGACGACGTCCGATTGCGATTGGAAGGCGTTGACCTCGATCGCGCCGACGTTGTTGAGGTTGTTGAGGATCTTGATGTCAGGGTCCCCGTCGGCGTACTCGAACGTGTGCTGGAAGAACTCCCAGCCCTCGGGATCGTCGGTCGCCATCGAGCCGACCAGCGCCAGCTGGACGGCAGGCAGCTCCTCGGTCACCGAGCGGTAGGCGTCGATGACGCCGATCGGGTCCTTCCACGGGTCGAAGCGCGAGACCTGGGTTATCAGCGGCCTGTCCACGTCGATCCCGAACTGGTTGCAGACGAAGGCCGCGTCGTCGGGTGAAAATGCCATGTTCTTCGGCGAGAGCGGGTCGATAGCCGGCGGGATGATCCGGATCCCGGCGTTGCCGTCGATCCCGTCGGGGACGTAGTCGGGGAGATGCCAGACCGTCGCGTCGTACTCCTCGATCAGCGGCCGCAGGCGCGCGATCGGAGCCGGGTTGGGCTCGGAGAGGTCGATGTGACAGCGCCAGATCCAGTTCCGGCTCTTCTCGGCGGCTCCGCGCCGGAGCCCGATCGGCTGCGGGTCGTGGACGACGATCGTGTCCCACTCTCCTTCGAGGCCCTTCGCGTTCAGCTCGTTGATCTCGTCGAACAGCTCCCACTGCTCGTCGCTGAGCGTCTCGTCCGCTCCCTGCAGGGAGTTGTGGAGGAGCTTGGTCGCGTTGAAGAACTCTTCCTTGCCGAAGATCACCTGCCAGTGGGCGTCGAGGCCGGCGTCGCGCATCAGCGGCACGATCGTGTAGAGGATCTCCGAGACGCCGCCGCCGAATGCGGTCGCGCTGACGTGGAGGACACGGTGACCCTGGAGCGGCTCGGCGAGCGCCCGGATCTGCTCGCTCAGCTCTTTGCCGGCGATGTGTGTGTAGTCGGCTAGCGACCTGTTGCCAAGGGCGACTTCCTGAAGCATCGCCGGGGATTTCTACACGCAGGGAGGACGGAGCGTCCGGCCGAAGGCATCAGCCGCCGACGTTGTGCTCGGGCCGGGTCCCGAGGGTGACCTCGACCTTCTCCTTTTCGTTGTCCTCGTGGAGCACTTCGAGAGTCACCTTGTCACCCGGTTCGAAGTCGGCGATCTGGTTGGCGAGGTCGTCCGGTTCGACGACTTTGTGACCGTCGATCGAGAGGATCACGTCGCCGCCGGTCCGGTACGGGAGGCCCTGGAATCGGATCCGCCCGTCGCCGCCGCGCAGCCCCGCTTCGTCGGCGGGACCGCCGGGCACGACTTCGGCGAGCAGGCCGCCGTAGTCGCTGTCGAGGTTGAGGCGTTCGGCGAGCTGCGGATACAGCGCCTGGGTCGAGACGCCGATGTAGGCGTATTCCGCCTTGCCGCCGTTTTCGAGCATCGAGACGGACCGCTTCACCGCCGAGATCGGGACCGCGAAGCCGACCCCGTCGTTGGCGCCGGAGTTGGTCTCGATCTGCTGGTTGATCCCGATCACGCGGGCGTTGGCGTCGAGCAGCGGCCCCCCCGAGTTGCCGGGGTTGATCGAAGCGTCTGTCTGGATCGCGCCCTCGATCTGGAATTCGGTCAGCGAGCGCACCGAGCGTTCGGTCGCCGAGACGATCCCGACCGAGAGCGATTGCTGCTCGCCGAACGGGCTGCCGATCGCGGCCACCGACTGGCCGACGACCAGGTCGTGGTCGTCACCGAGCTCGAGCGGATGCAGTTCGAGCCCGTCGGGGTCGACTTCGAGCAGCGCGACGTCGGCAAACGGGTCGACTCCGACGATCTTCGCCGAGACGACATTGCGATCCGGGAACTCGACGTACACCGCTTCGGCCTCCTTGCGTTCGCCGCTCGTGTCGTCGGTCACCACGTGGGCGTTGGTCACGATCCTGCCGTCCTTGTCGAGCACGAACCCGGAGCCTTCGGCACCGCCGGTTTCGGTTATCGAGCGGATCGTGACCACGCCGGGCGATGCCTTGTGGAACACCGTCGCGGCGTTGAACCCGGATTCGCTCGTCTCGACCACGACGTGCGTGGTCGCCTTTTCTCCCGAAGCCGGGGCCGTGCTGCCGTTGCCGCCGCTCGAGCCGCATCCTGCGAGCGCCGGGACGAGCAGCGCGGCCGCGATCAAAATGGCTCGCGCTTCGCTCCCTCTCGAAGAATCAGACATGCACCTTCGGTCGCTTCGCGCTCCCGCCCTCACACTCCGGCCCCGGTCGGCTCGTTGACGACGATCGGCGCCGCCTCGGCGGGGGCCGGGGGCAGGTCGAGCGTGAAGGCCGTGAAGCGCCGGCTCGAGGTGATCGAGATCCTTCCGTCCATCCTCTGGGCGAGCTCGCGGGCGATTGCCAGCCCGAGCCCCGACCCGCCCGACGGCTTGGCCGTGTAGAAGCGCTCGAATATCCGGCCCTGGACGCGCTGCGGAATGCCGGCGCCGTCGTCGGAGACGGTCAGCTCTGCCCTGCGGTTGACTGAGTAAACGGTCACGGTCACGCTCGCGCCCTCCGGGGTGTGGGTGAGGGCGTTGTCGAGCAGGATACGGACGATCTGCCGGACCCGTTCAGCGTCGGCGGTCGCCATCACCTGGTGGTCGGGCGTTCGCAGCTCGAGGCGCGAGCCACGCAGGTCCGCGCGCGGGCCGAACTCGCGGGCGACGCTGCGCGCGATATCGGTCAGGTCGACGCTGCTCGGGGCCATCACGATCCCGCCGGCGTCGAGCTGGGAGAGGTTCAGCAGGTCGGCGGTTAGCTTGGTCAGCCGGTCGATCTGCTGCCGCATCGTGCGGACGAACTCATCGCGCTCCTCAGGCGTCGGTTCCTCGTCCTCGAGCAGCTCGACGAAGCCTCCGAGGCTGAAGATCGGGGTCCGGAGCTCGTGCGAGGCGTTGGCGATGAACTGCTTGCGGGCGTTGTCGAGCTCGGCGAGGCGGCGCTGCATCTCGTTGAAGCTGCGGGCAAGCTGGCCGAGCTGGCCCGATGAGTCGACCGGGATCCGGGCGCCGAAGTCGCCTTCGGCGACCTTGTGCGCCGCGTCCTGGATTTTCCGGATCCGCTGGGTCGCCAGCGTCGCGAAGTAGATCCCGGTCGCGAGCGCGGGCACCAGCGCGATCAGGGCGCCGACCGTGATCGCCTCCCTGGCTTCGGCGATTCCGGAGATGTGGACGACGTAGACATAGATCACGACCGCGGTTGCGATCGCGATGCCCAGCGAGATCATCGTGATCCTGTTGCCGAGCGGTGTGAGCTGGAGGCGCCTCATTCGCGGAAGCGGTAGCCGACGCCGCGAACGGTGAACAGGAATTCCGGCTCCTTCGGGTTCTGCTCAAGCTTTTCGCGGAGGTGGCGAATGTGGACGTCGACGGTGCGGGGGTCGCGATACTCAGAGTCGCCCCAGACGCACTCCAGCAGGGTCTGGCGGCTGAGGACCCGGCCCGGCGAGCGCGCCAGCGCGCTGAGGATCTCGAACTCGACGTAGGTCACCTTGACCTCCTCGCCGCGCAGGAGGACCATCCGGCGGCCGAAGTCGATCGTCAGCTCGTCGTGCTCGATCGAGCCCTCGTCCTGGAACTCGCCGATCATCCGCGAGCGCCGCAGCGCCGCCTTCACACGACTGCGAAACTCGCGCATCGAGAACGGCTTGGTGATGTAGTCGTCGGCACCGACCTCGAGCCCGGCGACCTTGTCGGTCTCGCTGCCTTTCGCGGTCAGCATGATGATCGGCACCTGGCTGTTGCGGCGCAGCTGGCGGCAGACCTCGACGCCGTCGAGCTTGGGCAGCATCAGGTCGAGGATGACCAGATCGAAGCGGGCCTCGCTGAAGCGCTGAAGCGCCTCCTGGCCGTCGATCGCCGAGGTCACGTGGTAGCCGTCCTTCCGCAGCGGATAGCTGAGCAGCGTCTGGACCGACTGCTCATCGTCGACCAGGAGTATCCGAGCGGTTCCGTTGGGCATTACAAACGCTCGCGCTTCGCTCGCTGCGCAAAGAGCCAGATATGGATGCTTGCTCGCTCCGCCCTCATTCGACACAGGGTAATCCGCGCACTATGCGGGACGATCTGGACAAATGTAGGACTACCAAGAACTAATGATCTGAGATGATCCCGCCGATAGGAGGGACATGGCAACCGAGCAGTTGAAGAGCATGATCGAAGCCGGGCAGTACAAGCCCAATCCGGCGCTCGTGGCAGAGGCGATGTTGAGCCGGCGAAGCGTGCGCGAGCTGCTCATCGCGAGTGAGCCGCTCAGCCGAGCTGATCGAAACCGGCCGACCGCACTGTCGAGCCGTCGGGCAGCCTGATCTCGACCCCATCGCCGGCGACCAGTTCGCCGATCCGGGTGAGGCCGACCCCCACCTCCGCGTTCGCGGAAGCGAGCGCGGCGGCGACGCTCTCGGCGGGCAGGGCGGCCAGCAGCTCGTAGTCCTCGCCGCCCGAGGCCGCGAGCTCGAGCGGGTCGCGGCCCGCCGCGACCGCCACCTCCGCCAACCCCGCGGCTACCGGCAGCGCGGCGGCGTCGATCTGGGCGCCGACTCCGCTCGCCGCCGCCAGTTGCCCGGCGTCGCCGGCGAGACCGTCGCTGAGGTCGATCATCGCGGTCGCCCCCGCCGCGGCCAGAGCCCGGCCGGCTTCTAGGCGCGGCCGCGGCTCGAGCTGGCGCGAGATCAGCGCCGTCCTCCGGTCGGCGTCAAGGCCGTCGGCCGACCCCGGATGCTCGAGCAGGAACAGCCCGGCCGCGGCGCCGCCGAGCTCGCCGGTCAGGACGAGAGCGTCGCCCGCCCTGCCGCCGGAGCGGGCGATGAGCTGGCCGGGCTCGGCGGCGTGGCCGACGACGGTGATCGCCAGCGTCAGCGCCGGCGCCCGGCTCACATCGCCGCCGGCCAGCGAGGTGCCGGTCTCGGCGGCCACCGCGGCCATGCCGTCGAGCAGCTCGAGGCAGCCGTCCTCGTCGAGGTCGGTCGGGACGCCGAGTACGACGTAGGCCTCGCCCGGCTCGGCGCCCATCGCGGCGAGATCGGACAGTGCGGCGGCCAGCGCCTTGGCGCCGATCTGGCCCAGGCTCGCCTGCCCGCGCCGGAAGTGGACGCCGTCGACGAGTGCGTCGACCGACGTCGCGGTGGCTCCGCCGGCAACGGTCACGGCGGCGTCGTCGCCGCTGCCGACCAGCACCCGCGGCCCGGGGCGCGGAATCCGTTCCCGTACGCGCGCCAGCAGCTCGAACTCGCCCATCCCTCAATTCTGGCGGCGGGCCGCCGCCGGTGCAGCCCCCGCGCTCTCTATGGTGCCATGCCGCGTGGAGCAACGACCACCACTACTTCACCGGATCGGCGAAGCCGGCGCCCGGTTCGGCACCTCCCCGCCGCGGAGCAAGCGGGTCCGGCTGGCGATCCAGCTCGGCCTTGCGATTCTGATCTTCGGCTTTCTGGTCCTGACCGTCGTCCAACAGTGGTCGGAGATCAAGGACGAAGGGATCCACTTCCATGTCCTCTGGTTGATCCCGGCCTTCATCGTGCTGCCGATCTACTACGCCCTCAGCGCCCTCGGGTGGGACCTGATCCTCCGCTTCCTCGGCTACCGGATCGGAATGGGGCGGGCGCAGGTCGCCTGGGGCCAGCCGCTCCTCGCCCGCTACGTGCCCGGCAGCGTCCTCTACGTGCTCGGCAGGCTCATGCTCTCCGAGCGCGCCGGCGTACCGCGGCGGGCGACGCTTGCGAGCATCGCCTACGAACAGGCGATCGGCGCCACGTCGGCGATCGCGATCGCCTCCTACTTCATCATCAACCACCCCGATCTCCAGGGCCAGCCGCTGCGCTGGGCGGTGCTCCTCCTCGTCCCGGCCGCGATCGTCCTCCTCCATCCTCGCGTCTTCGGCCCCCTCGCCAACCGGATCCTGAAGGCCTTCGGCCGCGAGCCGCTGCCGGCGGTGATCTCGCTGCAGGGAGTCCTGCTTCTGATTCTCGTCTTCGCCGCGATCTGGGGCGTGATCTCGGTCGGCGTCTACTGCGTCGCCCGCTCGGTCAGCGACGTGCCGGTCGATGAACTGTTGACCGTCGGCTCGGCGCAGGCCGTCGGGTATGTCGCCGCGCTCGCGACCCTGGTCGCCCCGGCCGGCCTCGGGGTGCGGGATGCCGCATTCGCCTGGGCGGTGAAGGTCGCGGTTCCGGGCAACAGCTTCGCGATCGGCTCATTGATCGCGATCGCGGTCCGCGGCGTCCAGACCCTGGTCGAACTGATCTACGTCGCCGCCGTTACCGCCCTCGGCAAACGCGAGGGGTGGTCGATCCCGACCGGGGTTCTGCACCCGACCGAGGGGGAGGAGGACGGTGTCAGGGAAGGCAAGCAGGAGCTTCACACGCCCGAAATCCTCTGAGGGTTGGGCGGGGTGGTTTGGTCGCCCCTCGCCCGGACAAGTGCCTCGCTAATCAGCTCGGCACTTCGAGTATCCGCCCGTTCGAGGGGTGACCAAGCCAGCTCCCTCAAGCGCCGAGCAGAAATCAGGCGATCTGCGCGACCTGGGGCGGTTCCTACAGCGGGACGCGGGCGGCAAGTTGGAGGGCGGTCAGGGCGAGGGTGGCGGTCAGGAGCCAGTTGTCGCGGGAGAGGGCGGCGAACGGGAGGGCCCAGACCATGTACCAGGGCAGGAGCCAGGCGCTGGCCAGGAGCAGCCCGAGGGCGGCCCACCCGGTGGCGCGGATCCAGTCGCCGCCGCGAAGGACCCAGCGGCAGAGCAGGACGCCGAGTGCGGCGAGGGCCGCCACGGCCACGGCGCGGAGCGGCCCGATCCCGACCCCGAGCAACTCCGAGAGGAGGTTGGGGATGCTGTAGTTGCTGACCCTGCCCTGGTTCTCGCCGACGAGCTCGGCCGAGTCGAGAGCATGGGTGCCGAAAGCGGCGAGGCCGGCGGCGGCGATCGCGAGCGCGGCGATCCCGGCGCCGGCGAGGAACCGGCGGTGACGCGCCGAGCCGAGCAGCGCGAAGGGGGCGACGAAGGCGGCGCTCAGCTTGAGGCCGGCGCCGACCAGGACCGCGGCCCCGCCGCCTCCCTCGAGCAGGGCGACGACGGCCGCGCAACCGGCCAGCGCCGCGAGCATCACCGTCGCGTCGTTGTGAGCGCCGCCGACGACGTGAACCAGGACCAGGGGGTTGAGTGCGACGAAGGCCGCGGCGCGGAGCGGATCGACCCCGCGCGCGGGGGCCATCCTGGCGACGAGCACGGCGATGCCGAGGACCGAGAGGGCCGCGACCGTCTTCAGGGCTGCGATCGCGAGATCCACCGGGACCCAGGCCAGCGGGTAGGTGCCGAGGGTGAAGAGGGGCCCGTAGGCGCTGGTCGCGCCAGGCCAGCGC
>DASXBC010000234.1:0-3346 GCA_036406355.1 Solirubrobacterales bacterium
GGGATCGACGGCCGGCCGGGCCGCTTGCCGACGTAGACGAGCTCGGCGTCCTCGCGGGCCCGGTCGAGCGCCCCCGGGGGAATCAGCCGGTCGTGGAAGATCGCGTCGGCATCGGCGATCAGCTCGAGCGCCCGCGCCGTCATCAGCCCCGGGTCACCGGGCCCGGCGCCGACCAGGTAGACGACCCCCGGCCGCGCGCTCATCCGGCCACTCGCTCGGCGCGCTCGAGGAGGTCGCGGGCGCCGGCCGCGACTAGCCGCTCGGCGAGGAGCGCTCCCGCGGCCGCCGGCTGCTCGATCTCGAGCTCGATCCGGTCGCGGACCCACTCGCTGCCGTCGGGCAGCCCGACGAAGCCCTCGACCGCGACCCGCTCGCCCTCGACCGTGGCGCGGACGCCGATCGGGCTGGCGCAGGTCGCGTCGAGGAGGGAGACGACGGCCCGCTCGGCGGTGAGCTCGAGGAGCGCCCGCTCGTCGCCGAGGGCCGCCGCCGTCTCCAGCGCCCGCTCGTCGTCGACGCGGGCCTGGAGGATGAGGGCCCCCTGGCCGGCAGCCGGGGTCATCAGCTCCGTGGGCAACTCGAACGATGCCTCGCCCCCGCGGCCGAGCCGCCGCAGTCCCGCCG
Source organism: Solirubrobacterales bacterium (assembly GCA_036406355.1). Lineage (GTDB taxonomy): Bacteria > Actinomycetota > Thermoleophilia > Solirubrobacterales > 70-9 > VRUE01. The sequence goes on from DASXBC010000234.1 coordinate 625, forward strand.
CCGCCAGGACGATCGCGTCGAGCTCGCCCTCTCCGAGTCGCCGCAGCCGGGTGTCGACGTTGCCGTGCAGCTCGCCGACCTCGAGGTCGGGCCGCGCCGCCAGGAGCTGAGCCCGCCGCCGCAGGCTCGCGGTGCCGACCCGCGCGCCCTCTGCGACCTCTTCCAGCGACCCTCCGGCACCGACCCAGACGTCGGCCGGGTCCTCTCGCGCCGGCACCGCGGCGATCGCCAGCCCATCCCCCATCTCGGCGGGAACGTCCTTGGCCGAGTGGACCCCGATGTCGGCCTCGCCGGCGAGGAGCGCACGCTCGACGCCGCGCACGAAGCGGCCCTTGTCGCCCGGCTCGCCGTCGGAGTAGACCGTGACGAGCTCGGCGCCGCCGAGCAGGCCCGCGACCCACTCGGCCTGGGCGAGCGCCAGGGCACTCCCCCTGGTCGCGAGGCGAAGCGCCATGCGCCTTCCCTAGCCGGACTTGTGGCGCCGGAGCTCGGTCACGCTGGCGCGGTCCTCGGCCTCCGGCTCGGTCTCGCCGTCGAGGCCGAACAGCTCTCGCAGCGCGCTCACGTAGAGGTAGGCGTCGTCGCTGCCGGCGGCGCGCTTCATCCGCAGCGTCGGCTCGTGCAACAGGCGGGACGCGACGGCCCGTGCCATCGTCGCCATCCGCTCGCGGTCGGCGTCGCTCAGGCTCTCCCAGCGACCTTCGTTCTCGGCGACGATCCGCTCGACGATCTGATCGGCCCGATCCCGCAGCGATGCCACCGTCGGCACCACCGCAAGCGACGCCAGCCAGCGTTCGAACCGGTCCTGCTCGGCCTCGAGGATCGGCTCGACCCGCCGGGTTTCAGCCTGGCGCCCGCTCGCGTTGCGCTCGACGATCTGCTGGAAGTCGTCGATGTCGCGCAGGGTCACGCCGGGGACCTCGCGGCACTCGGGCTCGATGTCGCGGGGCACGGCGATGTCGAGCAGCAGCAGCGGTCGCTCCTCGCGGCCCGCCATCACCTGTTCGAGCCCGTCGCGCTCGACGATGTGGTGGGGCGAATTGGTCGCGGAGACGACGATGTCGGCCCTGGCCAGCTGCTCCGGCAGTTCCTCGAGGCGGACGGCCGCGCCTCCGAAGCGCTGGGCAAGACCGATCGCCCGATCGTGGTGGCGGTTGGCGACGAAGACGGTCGATACTCCGCGCGCGACCAGCGCCCGCGCGACCAGCTCCGCCGTTTCGCCGGCGCCGATCACGAGGACGCGGCGCTCGCCGAGGTCGCCGAGCGTGCGCCGGGCGAGCTCGACAGCGACCGACGGGATCGAGACGCCGCGCTCGCCGATCGCCGTCTCCTCGCGGGCGCGGCCGCCGGCGGCGAGCGCGCCGCGGAAGAGGCGATTCAGGATCGGCCCCGTCGCCCCCTCGACCAGCGCCAGCTCGTAGGCCCGCTTCACCTGGCCCTGGATCTCGGCCTCGCCGACGATCATCGAGTCGAGCCCGGCGGTGACCCGAAACAGATGCCGCACGGCCTCGCTCGAGCGCAGCGAGTAGAGGTGGCCGAGCAGCTCGGTCGGGCGCAGCTCCGCCTGCCGAGTGAGGACGCCGAGGGCCGTCGACTCGGCTTCGACCGGGTCGGAGACGATCAGGTAGAGCTCGGTCCGGTTGCAGGTCGAGAGCGCGGCGGCCTCGTGGATGCCGTAGGCCGCCGTCAGCTCGCTGAGCGCCCCGACGGCGCGGCCCTCGGTCAGCGAGAGCCGCTCGCGCAGGTCGAGCGGCGCCGTCTTGTGCGAGACGCCGAGCGCGAGTAGCTCAGACATCAGACGCCGCCTCCTCCGCTCGCGCTCGGAGCAGAAGAAACAGAGATGGACTGGTCCTCGCTCCCGCGTCCGGGGGCGGCTTCAAGGTCGTCAGGGACAGCGCTCCGCTGCTCGGCGAAGCTCGCAAGTTCGCGCAGTTCCTTCTCGATGCGTTGCAGTTTGATCGCCATGATCGAGACGTAGATGACGAGAAGGAGGACGAAGACGATGTAGGCGCCGGCGACGTACTTGCCCGCCTCGTCGAGGGGCAGCGCCGGCGTCTCGCCGATCAGGAGCGCCGGCATCAGGAGACCTCCGGGGCGACGCGGGAGCGTGGTCCGGCCGGCGGAGCGTCGAGCGCGCGCCGCAGCCGCTTCACCTGGCCGGAGGCGCTCTTCGCCGTCAGCTCGAACTTCACCAGCGTCACCCAGAGCAGGGCCATCGCGGTCAGGCAGACGAGGAAGGTGAACATCATCGAGCCCGGAAGCCCGCCGCCGGTGGTCGCGAAGACGCGCGGGTGGACGAGGCTTTCGGCCATCCGCACGGCGATGAAGTTGAGCGGGACGAAGGAGCCGGCGGTGATCGCGAAGACCGAGGCGTAGCGGGCCTGGCGATCGCGGTCCTCGATCGCGTAGCGGAACGGGTAGTAGGTCGCGTAGAGCAGGAAGACGATCAGGTAGCTGACCAGCGTCGGCTCGTCCCACACCCACCAGTGCCCCCACGACGCCTTCGCCCAGATCGAGCCGGTGATCAGCACCCCGACGCCGAAGATCACCGACATGTGGATCGAGACGTAGGAATAGGCGTCCCAGCGCCTGTCGTCGCTGCGGAGGTGGAGGATCGCGAAGATTCCGCCGACGATGAAGCCGACCAGCGAGACCATCGCCAGCGGCACGTGAAGGTAGAAGATCTTCTGGATGAAGCCCTGATCGGCATCGTTCGGCGCGT
>DASXBC010000235.1:0-16345 GCA_036406355.1 Solirubrobacterales bacterium
TGAGGACCCAGATCGCGAGGCCGCCGAGGACGACGACGCTGGAGATCGCGGCGATCGCCTGGCCCCGTCTCTGCCTGCGGCGTTTCGCAGCCTGCCTGGCGAGGCGGCGGTCGCTGATGACGGCAGTCCCGGTCAACCGCCGCCAGTCTGACCCCGGCCGGGGACGCCGAACTCAGCTCAGTTCGGGAGCGCCGGCGGCCTTGCTCATCCAGCGCTGGGTGATTTCCTCGAGTTCGCCCGATTCTTCGAGTTCTTCGATCGCCTCCGATACGCAGGGCGTGAGCTTCGATTCCTTTTCGAGCAGCGCCCCCCACTGGTCGCCGCCCGGGACGCTGAACTGGCCGACGACCTTCGCGTTCGGCACCTGGACCGCGGTCAGGTAGAGGGCGGTCGGGAGGTCGACCACGACCGCGTCGATCTGTTCGTTCTTGAGAGCGGTGACGACGTCGTTGGAGCTGTTGAAGACCTCCGGCCTATCGTCTGGTTCGATCTTTTCTTCGACCCCGTCGAGGCTCGTGGTGCCGATCTGGACCCCGATCTTGGCCGACTTCAGGTCTTCGAGCGAGGTGGCTTCCGCGGCTTCGGAGCTCTTCAGCGCGACCACCGCCTGGTTCGCCGTGTAGTAGGGGGCCGAGAAGTCGACCGCCTTTTCGCGGGTCGGGGTGATCGAGATCTGGTTTACGTCGAAGTCGAAGTCCTTGGGGCCGGGCGCGTAGGAGGAGTTGAACGGGACGACCGTCCAATCGACCTTTTCTTTCGAGAAGCCGAGGTTCTTGGCGATCGCGTAGGCGACCGCGCTCTCGAAGCCTTCGCCGTTGGTCGGGTCGTCGTTTTCGAAGTACGGCGGATAGGCGGGTTTGTCGGTCCCGACGGTGAGCGTGCCCTCCTTCTTGGTCGGGAGCTCGCCCTTGCAGTCGGACGCGGTCGCCGCGCCCGTCGAGTCGCTCTCCGAGCTGCCGCAGCCGGCGACCAGCGCCAGCAGCGCGAGGACGAGGATCGAGACCGAGAGGTTCTTCATCGGACCACCGAGGTCGAGGATCCTATTCCAAATACCGCCCACAATGGCTACCCTTCGCGTCAGCGAGGCCGGAAAGGTGTGCGATGTCCGCCAGCAGGCGCCACTGCGTTCTTGTCCTCTGCGTCGCAATCGGGTTGGCGACGACGATGGCGTATGCGTCCCCGGCGTCCGCGATCGGCATTCGCAACTCGAAATGCGAACCGGGAAACCCCAGCTTCGCGATCATCAGCAACGGCAGCGAATGGGTTCAGACCTTCCCCGCCACTCGCAGCGGGAAGCTGCTCACAGTCGAATTGAAGGCGATTGCCCGCGCTTCCGGGGGATCCGGCGGCGACATCAACGTCAACCTGTTCGGGACCGACGGAACCGGGACGCCGGTCGAACCGGTCCTTGCATCGACCTCGATCCCGACCGCGACCGTCACCAGCGATGGCGCCTTCCACGAATACAGCGCGAACTTCAACCCGGCGATCGCGCATTACCTGACCACGGGAAAGACCTACGGGATCGGAATCGAGACCGCCGACACCGCTCAGAACTCATGGGGGTTCAACGAAGGCGATCCCTGCGAAGGCGTCCTGTTCGGCCACTACGGGGGGTTTACCGCCAATGCGGGCGACGACGCCGGCCTCGTCACCTACGTCGGCCCCGCCAACGACGACTTCGCCGACGCCCAGGAACTGGTCGGCCGCGAAGTAGCCGAAGAAGGAACCACGGCTGGCGCGACTCGCCAGGAACCCGGCGAGCCGGACCACTACGAAACCAACCCCCCCGACTCGGACCTCTGGAAAGGGGATCACTCAGTCTGGTTCCGCTGGAAGGCGCCCAATTCGGGACCGACGACGATCGACACCTGCATCGGCGATATCGACAGCATCCTCGCCGTCTACACCGGCGACGAACTCGAATCGCTGACCCGGGTCGGCGACAACAACAACGACCCGGCCTGCGCCGAAGACAACGTCTACGGGAGCAAGGTCAGCTTCGAAGCGGTCGGCGGAACCATCTACGACATCGCCGTCGGCGACGCCGGCGGCGCGCGGGAAGGGCCGTTCGCGATCCGCATCAACGGCGCCCCGGACACTACGCCGCCCGAGACCCAGATCGACTCCGGGCCCTCCGGTGCGACCACCGACGCCTCGCCGTCCTTCGCCTTCTCCTCCTCGGAGCCCGGCTCGAGCTTCGAATGCCGCCTCGACTCGAGCCAGGAGTCGGCGTTCGCCCCCTGCACCTCGCCGAAGGCCTACCCGTCCCTCCCCCTCGGCGCCCACAGCTTCGAAGTCCGAGCAATCGACGAAGCCGAAAACGTCGACCCGACGCCCGCCACCCGCTCGTTCACGATCGAATCGGCGCCGCCGCCCGGGCCGGCGGCGGCCAGCGCCACCGCGCCGGACACCAGGATCAACCGGGCGAAGGTCAGCCAGGCCAAGAGCAGGGCGACCTTCCGATTCGGGTCGACCGAGCCCGGCTCGACCTTCGTCTGCAGGATCGACCGCAGGACCGCCAGGCCCTGCCACTCGCCGAAGAGCTACCGCCACCTCAAGGCCGGGAAGCACACCTTCAGCGTCTTCGCCGTCGACGCCGCCGGTCAGGCCGACCCGACGCCGGCCCTGAGGAAGTTCAAGATCACGCCCTGAGCGAGCCCCCAAGCCCTCAGCAGGAGGTGTTCTTCAACGGCGGGTTGAGGCTGACCTGACGGCCGTTCTGAGCGCTGAACTTCGCCTTCGTGCGATTGACCCCCCGGCAGATGTTGGTCGTGTTCTGCAGCAGGCCTTTGCTGCCGCCCTGCATGTTGAGGACGAACGAGGTGATCGGCGCGTCGGGGACCGTCTCGAAGATGGTGCGGATCGCGCCGTTGACCGATTCGATCTTGCCGTCGAGCGCGATCCTGATCTGACCGCGGAGGTCCGCCACCAGGTCGGGCAGCTTGTGGTTCGAGGCGCGGAGGTAGACAGGGCCTTCCAGCGGTTTGTCGAGCAGCGGCGTCTTCGCCTTGGCGAAGCCGTATTTCGAGGCCGCCGGACAGGCCTGGGCCGCGAACTGAACCCTGGTGCAGGTGGTCCCGATGTGCCCCTGGTCGAGGATCTCGCTCCTCGGCAGGGTGACGACCGCGCGCCGGATGTCGGCGTTGCCCTTGGGCACCTTGACGGTCGCCTTCAGCTTCGGGTGCGCGCCCCGGTTGGCCTTGCCCGTCAACCGCGTCGTCAGGCTCGGGGATACGCCGAGGTGCTCGCTTCCGTTCAACGCCTGCGAAAGAGAGAAGCGGCGCGCCGCAACGGTGTCGTCAATCGCCACGAAAGAGAGCGGGTCACGCTGTCGAGTTGGGCGCGCAGGCCGTCCCGCTCGAGGCGCAGACCGTCCCGCTCGCCGGCCACGTTCGCGAGGTCCTCGCGCATCAGTTGGTTCTCGGTTTCCATGCTGTCGAGGCGAATCGCGGCACGGGCCTCGAGCCGCACCAGGCGGGCCAGCGCCTCGGACGTCTCCTCTCCCGCCGGCGGGTCCGCCTCGCTGAGCAGGCCGACCAGCTGGTCGGAATGCCTCGTGGCCGAGTGGTTGATGCGAACCAGGTCGCATCCGAGGGTCCCCAGCTCGGGTCGGTACTCGGCGAGGTCGGCGCGGAGGCGGTCGGCGTCGATCACCGTCTCGGTCGCGGCACCGGCGAAGCCGTCGGCCTCGAGCGCCGGGTAGTTCTCCGGCGTGACCCATCCGTCGCCGCCGGCGTAGTCCCAGACGTAGCCAGCACACCCCATCGCCATCCCCTCGAGGACCGATCTTCCGTAGCCGACGATGATGTCGGCGTTGGCCATCGCCTCCCTCGGATCGATCGTCGGAGAACCGAAGGCCCCGAGCCGGACCAGCTCGAGCTCCAGGTCCCGGCACGCATCCTCGAGGGCCTCGAGCCTGGGGCCGCGGAGATAGTTGCTGAGGGTCAGGACGGTTCGCGCGCGCCCGGTCCTGGCGCTCCGCGGCCGGAAGCGTTCGATGTCGATCGGCTGGCGCAACCGGACAACCCTCGGCCGGGAGGCGAGTGCGGCCGCATGGCCTCCCACCCGATCGTTGAAGACGACCACCGGCGGTGGGTGCTCGAGCCCGGCGGGCGGGTGCTCGTAGCCCGAGAGCCCGTGGATCGCGAAGACCTGTCGCAGGCCCGGCCGCCGACCCGCAAGTAAGTAGGAGTTCGCCGCGTCCTGGACGAGAACCGCGTCGACGTCCTCGGGCAGCTCGGAGTCGCCTACGGCCAGGGGCAGCCCGTGCGCCGCCGCCAGCTCCTGTCCGACCGGGCCGGCCTCGGAGGCGTGCAGCGTCACGCTGTGGCCAAGGCGCTCGAGCTGCTCGCCGACGGTTACCGAGTAGGTCTCGGTCCCCCCGAGCATGAACCGCGCCAGCGAAATCAGGATCTTCATCGCGCCAGTATCTTCACCCTTACGGACACTGGGGAGTCGAGATGAGGCCGGAGAATCGCGACCGCTTGCTGCGCAATGCGTGGGATCTTCCTCAGCTCGGGGACAGGGTCGGCGCAATCTCGGAGATCGCGCAGGCGATCGGGCCGGCGCGCCGAGACCGATCGACGCCGGCCCGCGATCTGCCCTACACGCTGACCAACCTCGCCGTCGCCGCGCACCGCGTCTCCCGGGCGCGGGGAGGCGGCGCGACGGCGCTGCCCGGAATCGTCGTGCTGCGCCGGGCGCCGCGGGCGATCCGCGCCCTCCGCCAAGAGCGGCTGGAGCGCTGCGTGCTGGTCTCCGGCACCAACGGCAAGACGACGACGGCCTCGATGATCGCCGCGATCCTGCGCGAGGCCGGGTACCCCGTCGCCCACAATCGGGCCGGCGCGAACACTCCCTACGGGGTCGCGACCGCCCTCCTCGAGGCGGACGGCGGCGTCGGCGTCCTCGAGGTCGATGAGGCGTGGCTGCCGATCGTCGCCGCTGAGGCCTGCCCCGACGTCGTCGTGCTCTGCAACCTCTTCCGCGACCGGCTCGACGCCTATGGCGAGCTCGACGGGCTCGCAATCGCCTGGGAGGCGATGATCTGCGGCGGCCTCGAGGGAACCCTTGTCCTCAATGCCGACGACCCGACGATCGCCGCGCTGGGCGCTCTCGGAGCCCGGCACGGTGCTCCCGCGGCCTCGTTCTTCGGGATCGAGGATCGCGACCTGGACCTGCCGGGCGCCGAGCACGCCGCCGACTCGATCCGCTGCCGCTCCTGCGACGGTCCGCTTCGGTTCGAGGCCCGGATGCTGAGCCACATGGGCCACCATCGCTGCGACTCATGCGGGAGCGAGCGGCCACGACCGCGGGTCACGGCGGACGAGATCCGGATCGACGGCATCTCGGGGTCGCGATTCTCGGTCGATGTGGGGGCCGAGCGCCTTCAGGCGCAGCTGCGGCTGCCCGGGCTCTACAACGTCTACAACGCGCTCGCGGCCGCGGCAGCGGCCCGCGCCCTCGACATCGATTCCCCGCCGATCGGCCGCGCCCTGGCGGCCTTCGTGCCGGTCTTCGGTCGCGGCGAGCGTTTTCGCATCGGCTCGACCGAAGTCGTCGTGCTGCTGATGAAGAATCCGGCCGGAGCCAACGAGCTGATGCGGACCCTTGACCGGGACGAGGCCGCGAGCCTCGACCTCCTGATCGTGTTGAACGACGCCCGCCCCGACGGCCGCGACATCTCCTGGATCTGGGACGCCGATTTCGAGGCGCTGGCGCCGCGGGTCGGCAGTGTGGTCTGCAGCGGGTCCCGGGCGGCCGAGCTGGCGCTGCGGCTGAAGTACGCGGGATGGCCCGTCTCGCGGATGCTCGTCGAGCACGAGATCGCCACCGCCTTCGACCGTGCCGTCGAGGCCGCGGGCGACCGCCTGATCGCGCTACCGACCTACACCGCCCTGCTCGACCTCCATATCGAGCTCTCGGATCGCGGCCTCGTCGAGCCCTACTGGGCTGCGCGCCAGCCGGCTTAGCACGCCCCGGTCGTCGAGCTTTCGGTGGTGGATCGACTCGACGACGATGCCGCGACCGAGGACCGCAATGACGTCGCCCTCGGCCATCCCCCGGAACGCCGCCGCGATCGCCTCTTCCCGGTCGGGGATGATCGATACCTCGGCGCCGGGCACAGCCATCGCGCCGGCCACCAGGCCCTCCAGCGCCTGCAGCGGGGGGTTGCGACGAAAGCTGCCCGCGGTGAGCAGCAGCTCATCGCAGTTTCGGCGGGCGATGCCGCCCATTTCCCGGCGTTGTTCGGGATCGGCGCCTCCCAGCACGCCGAGCACGACCCTGACCCGGCCGCCGGTGTCCATCCCCGCCTGCACTGAGGTCAGGAACTGCTCGACCGCGGCCGGAGTCGTCGCGGTGTCGAGGATCACATCGGCGGGCTGGCCGCAATCGATGTGCTCGAAGCGGCCCGGCGCCCCCGGGTGGGTCGCGATGGTGTCGACGACATCCCTGCGCCGCACTCCGAGCGAGTCGGCGAGGGCGACCACGGCGGCGACGTTGCGGGCATTGAACTGGCCGGGCAGCCTCGTCTCGATCTCGAGCCTCCCATCGGGCGTGTCGAGGACGAGCTCGGCGCTCCTCAGGTCCCAGCGCGCCCGTCGTATGCGGTAGGCGCAGTCAGGTCCCGTCCCGACCCGCACCGAGCGGCCCCCGCCGCGCTCGACATGGCGCGCCAGGTCCTGCCCGAACTCTTCGGTCGTGTCGACCACCGCGAGAGGAACCGCCTCGCCGTCCTTGAGGAACAGGCTTCGCTTGACCTCGCCGTATCGGCGCATCGTCCCGTGTCGCGGGAGGTGGTCGTGGCTGAGGTTGGTGAAGATCGCCGCCTCCGGCAGGAGCGCCGGACAGGCTTCGAGCTGAAAGCTGGAGACCTCGCAGACGATCAGGTCGGGTTCGCCCAGGACCGCCGAGAGGGCCGGCGCGATGTCGGCGTTGCCGGCCAGCCGCGCGTCGATGCCCGAGCTCGAGAGAACCGCAGTCGCGAGGGTCGCGGTGGTCGTCTTCCCGTTTGTCCCGGTGACGGCGACGATCGGGGCGCCGGCGAGCCGCCAGCCGAGCTCGGCCTCGTCGATCACCTCGATTCCGCGTCCGATCGCCTCCCGCACCAGCGGGGCATCGATCGGCACCCCCGGGCTTCTGATCATGGTCGCCGCGGCGGGAGGCAGATCGAGAAGTGCCTCCGGCGAACCGAGGTGGGTCCGCACGCCCAGCTTCCGCAGCGCCCGGCGCACCCGCTTTGGCACGACGTCAGGCCTGTGATCGAAAGCCAGCACCTGCTCGCTCCCCCGGGTCCGTGCGAGCGCCCCTGCGGCCGCCCGGCCGGCCTCGCCGAGGCCGAGGACGATGTAGGGCCCGTCCGGGACCGGCGGACGCTCGCGCCGCCCCAACTCCGGCAGCCTCTCATGCGCCTGCATCGACGACCACCATAGTCCGTGCCAGGATTTGAGAATGCGCATGATCGAGGATGCGATCGTCGCCTGCTGGGTCGTCTTCGTCGCCTTCTGGGCGGTTACCGCGCTGCGGACGAAGCGGACCGTCGAGCGGCAGGGCATCTCCGACCGCCTCACCCACTCGCTCCCGATCTTCGCCGGGGCGTGGCTCGCGTTGAAGGGGACATCCGACCCCGGCGCCCTCGGCAACCGGGTCATTCCCCACAGCGTCCCGATCCTCCTCGTCGGCCTCGCGATCACGTTGGCGGGCCTGGCGCTTGCACTCTGGGCACGGGTCACGCTCGGAGCGAATTGGAGTGGGATCGTGACCTTCAAGCAGGACCATGAGCTGATCCGCCACGGCCCCTACGGCCACGTCCGCCACCCGATCTACAGCGCGATCCTGCTGATGGTCCTCGGCTCGGTGCTGGCGATTGGCACGCTCGGCGCCCTCGTCGCCCTGCCGCTGATAGGCGTCGGCATCTGGCTCAAGCTGCGCCAGGAGGAGGAGCTGATGACCGCGCACTTCCCGGGCGAGTACCCCTCCTACAGGTCGCAGGTCAGCGCGCTGATTCCGGGCGTCCTCTGATGCCCGTGAAGCGCTTCGAGGCCGATGACGGGGTCGAGATCGCTTGCTGGGAATGGGGGAATCAGGCCTCATCACCTCCGGTGGTGCTCCACCACGGCTTCGCCGCCGACGCCAACTCCAACTGGGTCGCCACCGGTGTCGTTGAAGCGCTCGGTGGCCGCTATGGCGAGCAGCGCATGGCCCGTGACCTCGACGCCCTGCTTGACCGGATCGGCGCCGAGGAGGTCGACCTCGTCGGCTACTCGATGGGGGCGATCGTCGCACTGCTCCTCGCGAGCGAGGACCCGAGGGTCCGGCGGTTGGTCGTGGGCGGCATCGGCTCGGGCGTGATCGAGTGCGGCGGCGTCGATAGGCGCACGGTCTCGAGCGAGGCGATCATCGAGGCGCTTGAGGTCGAGGACCCCGTGGCGATCCGTGCTCCCGGCGCACTGCGGTATCGCCAGATCGCGGACGCAACCGGCGGCGACCGGAGGGCCCTCGCGGCCCAGGCCCGCTCCGTCTTCCGGGCCGAGGCCGTGGTAGGGGCGACCCTGCGGATCCTTCACGGCGACCACATCGGGGCACTCGGCGATCCGCGCTTCAAACAGTCCATTGTCGATTTCCTCGCCACCTGAATGGGCATCGGTGAGATTCTCGCCATCGCCCTAGCGGGGTTGGCGGCGGGAACGGTGAACACTGTGGTCGGCAGCGGGACGCTGATCACCTTCCCGGTCCTGCTGGCGTTTGGATATGCGCCGGTGACCGCGAACGTCTCCAACACGATCGGCCTGGTCCCGGGCTCGCTTTCGGGGGCGGTGGGCTACCGGCGCGAGCTCGCCGGCCAGCACCGGCGAGCAGTGCGTTTCGGGATCGCCTCGATACTGGGCGGAATCTCCGGTGCGGTGTTGCTGCTGGTTCTGCCGGCCTCCGCGTTCAAGGTCATCGTGCCCGCCTTCATCGCGGCGGCTCTCATCCTGGTGGTGATGCAGCCAAGGCTGAACCGGCGACTGGCCGAGCGCCGCACCCACCCGCAGCATGAAGGGGGGATCCTGGCGCCGATCGCCGTCTACGCGACAGGGATCTACGGCGGCTACTTCGGCGCCGCGCAGGGAATCGTGCTGCTGGGGATCCTCGGGGTCGCGCTGCCGCAGGATCTGCACCGCACCAACGCTCTCAAGAACGTCCTCGCCGCACTCGTGAACGGGGTCGCCGGCATCTACTTCGCGTTGGCCGCTCACGTTGCATGGGGACCAGCCGCGATCATCGCCGGAGCATCGATCGTCGGCGGTCAACTTGGAGCCAGGTACGGGCGCCGGCTCTCACCGGACGCGCTGCGGGCGCTCATCGTGGTGGTGGGGACCACCGCAATCGTCCGCCTCCTTGCCGGCTGAGGCCGGAGTCACCATTCGCCGCGACAGAGGATTCATCCGGCCCCGGTCATGGCCCTAGAATCCCGGCGTGGGCAAGTTACCCAGGGAAGCGCTGGTCGCATCGGCCTTGGCGTTCGCCGCCTCCACGGCCGCCCTGATCTGTCCGGTCGCGTCTGCCCGAGACGTTTACGTCGGCAACACGGAGGATGTCAGCGTCTCGGTGATCGACAGCCAGACCAACCAGGTGGTCGGGCCGCCGATCGGGGTCGAAGGCGAACCGACGGCCATCGCGATTACACCCGACGGCAGGCGCGCCTATGTCTCCGAATTCGACCAGGGACGCGTCTCGGTGATCGACACCCAGACCAACCAGGTGCTGGGGCCGCCGATCCCGGTCGGCGAACTCCCGTCTCGGATCGCCGTCACCCCTGATGGCCGTTATGCCTACGTCACCAATCAGAACTCGAAGACCGTCTCGGTAATTGATACCCAGACCAACCAGGTCGTGGGAGCGCCGATCCCGGTCAGCGGCCGGATCTACGGGATCGCGATCACCCCCGATGGGAAGCACGCCTACGTCGCCGATTACGAAGCGGACACGCTGATCGAGATCGACACCCAGACCAACCAGGTCGTGGGAGCGCCGATCGTGGTCGGAGGGAGTTTCCCGGTTGAACTCGCGATCACCCCGAATGGCCGCTTCGCCTACGTGGCCGATGACATGTCGGAATCGGTCTCGGTCGTCGACCTCCAGACAAACCAGGTCGTCGGCGCGCCGATCACGGTGGGCGTCGAACCTGTCGTGATCGCGATCACCCCGGACGGCCGCTACGCCTATGTGGTCGACCACGGCTCCAAGGACATGCGCGTGATCGATACCCAGACGAACCAGGTGGTCGGAGCGCCGATCGCTCCCGTGGAGGCACCGGGCTTGATCGCCTTCATGCCGGCCGGTGACCGTGCCTACATCACCAACCCCGAATCCGAAAGCGTCTCCCTTTTCGACCCCGGGACCAAACAGGTGGTCGGGTCCCCGATTCAGGTGGGCTCCGAACCGTTCACGATCGCCGTCGTCCCCGACCAGGCGCCCCACGCTTCCCTCTCGGCGCAGAGTGCACGCGCGCGCCCCGGGGTGCCACTCTCCCTCAATGCTTCGGCCTCGGGCGATCCCGACGGCACGATCGCTCGCTACGACTGGGAATTCGGCGACGGCAGAAGCGCGATCAACGGCGGGCCGGCCCTGTCGCACGCCTACGCCAAGCCGGGCGTGTACCAGGTGAAGCTGACCCTGACCGACAACGAGGGCTGCTCGACCACATTCGTCTTCACCGGCGAGACCGCCTACTGCAACGGACAGCCGACCGCGAGCCAGACGCAGGCGGTGAGGGTCGCCTACCCGGGAGTCAGGGTCAGGTGCCCCAAGCGGGCCAAACCGAAACCCTGCCGTTTCAAGCTGCGGGCGGTCACCAAAAAGCACAAGGGCAAGGCGGAGAGCGCCCTCGCCAAGGCCAAGGCCAAGCCCGGCAAGGCGGTGATCGTCTCGCTGAAGCCGACGAAGAGATTCCGAAGAAAGCTCGCCTCGGCGGCGAAGGTCCTGCTTCGCCAGACGGTGGAGATCAACGGAGCAAAGCGGACCGGCTACCGCACGCTGAAGGTGGTGCGCTAGATGTAGCTTGAAGGCGCGGACCCGCCTCTGCCCGCGCCGGCCGAACCCTATGCTTTGAGGCACAGAGCCCCGTGGATTGAGACCAGCCCGGAGGGGGATTTGCGCCCGAAGGCGACCTCAGCTGTATGCGCCGCGCTCGTCCTTTTCCTCGCCGGCTGCTCGGCCGGCGGAGACTCGGCGCCGCACGGGACTGACGCCGGCGGCGTCAGGCTGTCGATAACTCCGTCCGGCGGCAGAACCGACACCCACCCGGAGCGTGGAATCACGGTCCGGGCGGCGGCAGGGAAGATCGACGAGGTGGTCGCCCGCGCCGGGGGCGAGCGCGTCAGCGGAAAGCTGAACGCGGCGGGGACAGCGTGGCACAGCAGCTGGGCCCTGAACGTCTCGCGCCGCTACACGGTCACCGCGACCGCGGCCGGGAAATCGGGGGATCCGGTCACCAGGACCGCTCGCTTCCGGACGTTCACTCCGACCGAGACGTTCTCGACCCAGATCATCGAGGGGTACAAACAGACCTACGGGATCGGGATGCCGATCATCCTCTACTTCAGCCGGCCGATCGCGAACCGGAGTGCGGTCGAACGGGCGCTCGAGCTCCGAACCTCGAAGCGGGTGGTGGGCGCCTGGCACTGGGACAGCCGCTGCAACCTTGCCGCGGTCTGCCTCTACTTCAGGCCCCGTCACTACTGGCCTGCGCACACGCGGGTCAGCTTCATCGCCCACCTCGATGGGGTAGAGGGCGCCCCGGGGGTCTACGGCCACCACACGCTTACGCAGCGGTTCGTAATCGGCTCGCCGCTGACCGTGATGGTCAACACCGCCGATCACTACATGGACGTGCACCGCAACGGCAAGCTGTTCGCGCATTGGCCGATCAGCACCGGGCGGCCCGGAGACGAAACCCCGAACGGCAGATACCTGACGATCGAAAAGGCGAACCCGGTCGACATGGTCGGGCCCGGTTACAACATCGAGGTGCCCTGGTCGGTGCGGTTCACCTGGAGCGGCGACTATCTGCACGATGCCTACTGGTCGGTGGGCGAGCAGGGCTTCACCAACGTCAGCCACGGCTGCGTGAACATGTCTCCGGAAAACGCCGAAACGTTCTACGAAATGGCGCTGCCGGGCGACCCCGTGAAGGTCACCGGCAGCCCGCGGGCCGGCGTCTGGGACAACGGCTGGACGATGTGGTTTCTGTCCTGGAAGAGATGGATCCGCGGCGGGGCGCTGCGGAAACCCGTCGTGGCCGGTCCGGGCGGCAGCAGGTTCGTCAAACCATCGTCGCTCGTCCCCCACCGGCACAGATCACCGCGCCGACGGGGTGAAACGGCGGCCGGAAGCGCCTAGTGCTGCACCCCGGGCTCAGCCGAGTGGAAATCACCGTTGCAGCGGCCCCAGACCCCGCGGCGTTCGGCTCGCGCAGCACGGGCGGCATGCCAAAACGACAGCACCTGCCGGAACGGGCTGCCGCCGTAGACGTACACCTCCGCCCATCCCCTTCGCACCTGTAGGCGATTCAGGTCCATTCCGCGGCGGTAGACGTAGGCGAGGAGGCGCCCGTAGCTGTCGAACCGGTCCTGGGTCGGGTCGGTCACCAGCGTCACCTGATCCCCCGAGGCCATCGACCTCATCGAACGCGCGGCCGCCCGCGCGCCGCACTCGACCGGGAAGTCGGGTTTGACGTCCTCGGGGGTGTCGATGCCGATCAGGCGCACGTCGGTCCGCGAGCCGTTGGCGAATTGCGCGGCGAGGGTGTCTCCGTCGACGTCGCGGACGATCCGCGCCGCGACCCGCCGCCCTGAGGGAACCACGGGACTCGAACCGCCTCCCCCTCCGCCGCCGCCCGCTTCGGCGCAGGGACAGGGAAGGCTCTCGCAGGCAACGCCGTCACCGTCGCCGTCGAGGTTGTCGAAGTCGTTGGTCGCGCTGCCGCCGTTGGATTCGAAAAATTGCTGGGCTTCGGCCTGATCGGAGAAGTCCGAGCAGTCGCGGTCGGGTTCGCTGGCGTGTGAGGGGGCGCCGCCCACGGTCAGAGCCGTCGCCGCGATCAGCGCCACCCCGGCGACCGACGACGAGATTCTCACCGCGGAACGATCGTGAACTTCGTGGTGACCGTCGCGCCCTTGACCCCATCGAATCTGGGGGTCGCGGTGAGCCGGTAGTGCCCGTGGGCGAGGCCCTTCAGGCGCAGGTGGAAGCTGTTGCGCCCGGCGGCGTCATTGCGGCTGAAGGAGCGGACGCGCTTGTAGCGCTTGCAGCGCTTCTTGGCGACCTTCGTACAGCGGCTGAGGACGAAGGCGGTGGTCGAGGCCTCGGAATCGATGTAGGTCACCTTCGCCCCGCGCTTGCGATGCGCTCGTTTCGGCCTGACCTTCAGACCCCTGATCTGAACCGCGGGCGTATCGAAGGTGCGATCAGAGCCATCCGCAGTACCGTCGATCGAGCTCGCGACGACTCGGTAGTGGTAGGTCGTCCCCGGTTCCAGGGCGACCAGGTGGGCCGTCACCGGGACCCCGCTGACGCCCGCGACGTGCTGATCGGGCGTGCTCGTTCCGTAGCCGATGCCGGTGCCGTACTCGAAGTGGACGCTCGCGTCGGCGGCGTTGGCCGTGACCGATCCGGAAAGCGTCGCCGCGGCCGTGTCGACACCGCTCGCAGGCCCGGTCGTCACCTGCGGCGGCGTCACCTCATAGGAGCCGATATCGCAGGCGGCGCCGCCGGGTCGGGTGACGCCGCGCTGATCGGTGCTCGGACAGCCGGCCCCCAAGGCCGGCACCTGATCGATCGCGGCGCTCCCGGGCTGCAGGCGCATAGTCTGCGTCGGCCCGCCGTTGTCGGCCATCGGCGCGAGCAGGGGTTCCGCCTTGACGAAGTTCGTAACGGTGCACGGGTCCGGCGGGATGGGTTCGAACGACGGTGGCGAGAAGATGAGGTTGTGACCGCCGTCGGTGACCTCGCCGCGGCAGTCCCCTCCCGGCCGGTTGTCATTGAGCAGCGTGTTCTGCAGCGTCGGCGAGGACAGCGTCGCGTAGATGCCGCCGCCGTGACCGTTCAAGCCGCGGGTCCCGGCCGGGTATGTGTTGCTCGCCGCGCCCCCGCTCCCACCCGTCCCGGTCGAGTTGTCGGCGATCGTCAGGTTGGTGAGCTGCACCGCCGAGTGGACGTTGATCAGGCCGCCGCCGAAGCCGCCGTTGCCGCCGTTGCCGGGCTGGCCGTCCTCCGCGCCGACGCCGGTGCCCGCGTTCTGCCCATCGGCCCCGTCGCCAGTGACGTTGCCCTCGATGGTGTCGTTCGTCGCCTGGAGCGAGACACCGGTGCCGGCGACCGCAATGCCCGCGCCGTTGCCGCCGGAGCCGCCTGTGCCCCCGTTGCCCCCGACACCCTGGGAGGCGTCGCTTTCCTTGCCCGTCTGCGCGGCGCCTCCGCCGCCGGTCCGGTTGCCCTCGATCGTGGTCCTGGTGATCGTTGCAGTCCCACCCTCGATGGCGAGACCGCCGCCTCCGCCTCCGCCTCCGCCGCTACCGCCCGAGCCACCGTTGCCGGACTGTGCGTTCGCGGTGCTGCCCTGGACACCGACACCTCCGGTGCCTCCGTTGCCGGCGCTGTTACCGCTGATCGTGGTGTCCTGCACGTTAAGCGTGCCGGTCGAGAAGATCCCGCCGCCCTGGCCGCCGCTGCCTCCGAGGCCGCCGCTGCCTCCGAGGTCGCCGCCTTCGCCGCCGTTGCCGCCATCGCCGGCGCGGTTGCCGGCTATCGCGCAGTCGAGGAGGGTCAGCGAGCCTTCGTTCAGGATCCCGCCGCCGTCGGCGCCCGGGAGGCCGGCTTCGCCGGTGCCTCCGAAGAAGCCGGAGGCGCTTCCGTCTTCGCCTTCCCGCGCGTGGCCGTTCGTGATCGTCAGGCCACGAAGGGTCACGGTGGCGCCCGAGTGGACCTGAAGCGCGCGGTCGCCGATCCTGCAGGCGTCGACGACGGTCTGACCCGGGCCCGCCCCTTCGATCGTCAGCTCATGGACGACACCGGCGACGCTGAGCTGGTCCCGCGAATTGTCGGTGCGGTCGGAAACGAAGGTCGAGAGGCACCCGGTCGGATTGCCGATGACGAGAAAACCGATCAGCGTCAGCGGATAGGTGTGGGCGCCGAGCACGATCGTGTTCGCGCCGCTGTCCGCCGCGGTGCAGTCGCCGTCCCCGTTCCCGTTGACGGTCGAGATCGCCTCCCGCAGCGAGCACTGCCCGTTGCCCGCGCTCGTCTCGTCGGTCGTTGTGGTGACGTTGATCGTCGCTGCCTGAGCGGGGGCGGCGGCCAGCATCCCGACAAGGAGCGCAGCGCCCAGTAGCAACCTCGTCCTCATCCCGCCGCGAATCGTATCGGGGACTTCCTCCACGATCCGGAAAACTGCGGCAGCTGTGGCAATGCCTGCGCATCGCTGGTCTGCGACAACGGCACCTGCGCGTCTCCGTAGCGAGATCGGAGGCCCCAGCCGCATCCTTGAGGACGCTGGCGGCCGGCGCCGCGGGCACGGGCTCAGCCGAGCTTGATATTCACCCTGCCGCCGACCGGGAGCACCCTGCCCGGTTTCGGATGCTGCTTCTTCACTTTGCCCGACTTCCTGCCCCTGGGCGTCACCCTGCCGAGGTGACACCGGGCCCGTCGCAGCGCCTTCCTGGCACCCTTCAGCCTCTTGCGGAGGAGCTTCGGCACAACGCACTCAGCTTCGCGGGCGGCGGTTGCCGTCACTACCAGCGCGGCGCTCGTCTGCGAGGTCGAGCCGGCCGCGTTCTCGGCCGTCACCCGGCAGGTGTAGTTGCCCGCCGAGCCGGCGGCGATCGAAGCCCCGGCGGCAGCCGGAATCGTCGCTCCATCCTTGCTCCAGCTGTAGGCGAAGCTCCGCGGCGCGCGGAAGAGGAAGGAGCCGAGCAGGTTGTCGGCCCAGCTCCCCTTCGAGCACGACAGATTCGAGCCGACCGTCGAGCCACCGCTGACGCTCGGCGGCCCTGCCGCCACGGGCGCCTCGAGCAGGGCCGGAAAATCGGGGTGATCGAGGCTGGCGCCGTCGGTGCTCAGGTCGTGCGCTTCGCCGCTGCCGTTGAGGTTCGCCTCCGAGATCCTGTTGCCGAACTTGTTGGCCCAGTAGATCCTGTTCGCCGCCGGGTCGATCGCCACGCCGCTCGGGCCTTCGAGCGCCGTCGCGCCGACCGTGCTCAGGTCGCTGCCTTCGCCGCTGCCGTCGAGGTTCGCCTCCGAGATCTTGTTGCCGCCGGCGTTGGCCCAGTAGATCCTGTTCGCGGCGGGGTCGATCGCGACC